>CAYRAE010000046.1:0-13831 GCA_964422175.1 uncultured Luteitalea sp.
ACGCGCGTGATCTGCTGCTCGTTCGCGTGCGCATGCCGCCGGGCACGGGACACGCGTTCCACAGGCATCCCGAGATGGAAGAGATCATCTACGTGATCTCCGGCGAGGCCGAACAATGGGTGGACCAGACCTGCCGTCGCCTCGTCAGCGGCGAGATCGCACATATCCCGAAGGATCTCGTCCACGCGACGTACAACGCGGGCGATGACACGCTGGTGTTCCTCGCCATCCTGTCGCCGGCGATCTTCGACGGCCCCGCACTGGTGGACGTGTCCACCGAAGCGCCCTGGGACACGCTGCGCCCGTGACGCCGCGCACCATCCTGCTCGTCGGCACGCTCGACACGAAGGGGCCCGAATACGCCTTCGTGCGCGATCGGATTCGCGCGCGCGGTCACCACACGATGCTCGTGGACATCGGGGTGCTCGGCGATCCGTTCGTGATGCCTGACGTATCGGCAGACGATGTGGCGCGCGCGGCAGGGACGGACCTCGCGTCGCTGCGGACGCGCGCCGACCGCGGCCACGCCGTCGACGCCATGCAGCGCGGCGCGGCGGCCCTGCTCCCGGCCTGGCACGCTGAAGGGCGCTTCGACGGCGCGATCGGGCTCGGGGGAGGCGGCGGCACGACGATGATCGCCACCGCCATGCGGACGCTGCCCGTCGGCGTCCCGAAGGTGCTCGTCTCGACGATGGGCTCGGGAGACACGTCGCCGTACGTCGGCGTGAAGGACCTAACGCTGATGTACTCGGTGGTCGACATCGCGGGACTGAACCCGCTGTCGCGACGCATCCTCGGCAACGCGGCAGGCGCGATCTGCGGAATGGTTGAAGCACTCGACGTCGACGATGGCGACACGGGCGCACATCACGCGCGCCCCCTCGTCGCCGCGACGATGTTCGGCGTCACGACGCCCTGCGTCACGGCCGTGCGCGCAGCCATGGATGACGCGGGCGTCGACACGATCGTCTTCCACGCCACGGGTTCCGGTGGACGCGCGATGGAAGGCCTGATCGACGATGGGTTCTTCGCCGGCGTGATCGACGTGACGACGACGGAGTGGTGCGACGAGGTCGTGGGCGGCGTGCTGACCGCCGGGCCGACGCGCCTGTCTGCGGCGGGTCGACGCGGCATCCCGCAGGTGGTGTCGGTCGGCGCGCTCGACATGGTCAACTTCGGCGGCATCGAGACGGTGCCGGAACGATTTCGCTCTCGCACGCTCTACAGGCACAACGACTCGGTCACGCTGATGCGGACGACGCCTGACGAGTGCGTGGCCATCGCGCACCGCATCGCCGCACAACTGAACGCCGCCACGGGCCCGACCGCCGTCGTGCTGCCGTTGCGTGGCGTGAGCGCCATCGACGCGCCGGGCCAGCCGTTTCACGATCCCGTCGCCGACGCCGCGCTGTTCGACACGCTGCGCACGTCGCTCGATCCGCGCATCACGCTCGTCGAGATCGACGCGCACATCAACGACGCGGCGTTCGCCAACGCTCTCGTCGAGACATACCGTTCACTCGCACGGCACAGGCCGTAGGAGACGACACCGATGCCGTTCATCTCACGTAGGACGATGCTCGCGCGATTGCGCAAGCGGGTGGCGGCCGGCCAGCCGATCATCGGGGCTGGCGCCGGCACCGGCATCTCCGCGAAGTTCGCCGAGCGCGGCGGTGTGGACCTGATCATCATCTACAACTCGGGTCGCTTCCGCATGGCCGGCCGCGGCAGTCTCGCGGGGCTCCTCCCCTACGGCGACGCCAACGCCATCGTCACGGAGATGGCGCGGGAGGTGCTGCCCGTCGTGAAGGATGTCGCCGTGCTGGCGGGCGTGTGCGGCACCGATCCGTTCCGCATCATGCCGGTGTTCCTCAGGGAACTGAAGGCGATGGGCTTCGACGGCGTGCAGAACTTCCCCACCGTCGGCCTCATCGACGGCGTGCTGCGCCAGAACCTCGAAGAAACGGGCATGAGCTACGACCTCGAAGTGGAGATGATCCGCGAGGCGCGCGCGCTCGACATGCTGACGTGCCCGTACGTCTTCGACGCGTACGGCGCGAAGGCGATGGCGAAGGCCGGCGCCGACGTGCTCGTGGCGCACCTCGGACTCACGACGAAGGGATCGATCGGCGCGAAGACGGCGCTCACGCTCGACGAGTCAGCCGCGCGCGTGCAGGCGATGCACGACGCCGCGCGATCGGTGCGCAAGGACGTCTTCGTCATCTGTCACGGCGGACCGATCGCCGAGCCCGAGGATGTCGCGTACGTGCTCGCGCACACGCGGGGCATCGACGGGTTCTTCGGCGCGTCGAGCATCGAACGCTTCGCGACGGAAGTGGGGATCGAGGAGCAGGCCCGGCGCTTCCGGCAACTCACGCTGGGCGCCAGGCCCGCATCCAGACGGAAGTCCGGTCCCACCTCCAGATGGAGCGCACGGGCTTCAGCCCGTGCGACGAAGGATTCCTGATGCGCATGGGATTTCGACGCACTCACGCCGCCGTCCTCGTGGCCCTCGCCGTCGCCGTGACGAGTGCCATGACACTCGCGGCACGCCAGCCCGCGCCGCAGGCCTCGTCCGATGCCGGACGGCCCCTGCGCGTACTGTTCCTCGGCCACACCAGCACGCACCATCCGTCGATGACGCTGATGCCGATCCTCGCGGCGCCACTCGCGCGCAAGGGCATCCAGCTCACGCACGTCAGCACGCCAGACGAAGCGCTGCGCCCGGACGTGCTCGCGCACTACGACGCGCTGATGATCTACGCCAACCACAAGGCGCTCACCGCCGCGCAGGAACAGGCGCTCGTGGACTTCGTCGAGAGCGGCAAGGGTCTGGTGGCGCTGCACTGCGCGTCGGCGATGTTCACCGAGGCACCCCGCTACATCCCGCTCGTGGGCGGTGAGTTCCACACGCACGGCGCGGGCGAGTTCGACGCGACGATCGTCGCGCCCGATCATCCGGTGATGCGCGGACTGGCGCCGTTCACGACGTGGGACGAGACGTACGTCCACACGCGACACAACACCGTCGATCGCACGGTGCTGATGGAACGCGTCGACGAACGCGGGCGCGAGCCCTACACGTGGGTCCGCACGCAGGGCAGGGGACGCGTGTTCTACACGGCGTACGGCCACGACGAGCGGACGTGGCGTCATCCGGCGTTCCAGCAGCTCGTCGAGCAGGGCACGGTGTGGGCCGTGTCCGACGAGGCACGCGCCGCGTGGTCGCGCCTCGTCATGCCGGAGGTGGTCTACGTCGACGGCTTCAACGTGCCGAACTACGAGAAGCGCGATCCGGCACCGAAGTACCAGATGCCGTTCACGCCGGCCGACTCCATGAAGTTCATCACGCTGCCGGCGGAGTTCGACCTGCAACTCTTCGCGCAGGAACCCGACGTGATCAAGCCCATCGCGTTCTCGTTCGACGCGCGTGGGCGGCTGTGGGTGATCGAGGCCAGCGACTACCCGAACCGCGTGCTCCACGGCCAGCCCGGCGAGGATCGCATCACGATTCTCGAAGACACGGATGGCGACGGGAAGGCCGACACGCGGACGATCTTCGCCGACCACCTCAATCTCCCGTCGAGTCTCGTCTTCACCGGCACGGGCGTCATCGTTGCGGCGGCACCGCACATGCTGCTGCTCGAGGACACGAACGGCGACGACAAGGCCGACAGGCGTACGGTGATCAGCACGGGCTGGAGCGTCAGCGACAGCCACGCGGGGCCGTCGAACCTGATGTACGGGCACGACAACTACATCTGGGGCACCGTCGGCTACGCGGGCTTCGACGGCGTGATGAACGGCACGCCGATGCGGTTCTCGCAGGGCGTGTTCCGCTTCAGGCCCGATGGGTCCGGCTTCGAGTTCGTCACGGGATCGACCAACAACACGTGGGGCCTCGGCTTCTCGGAGACGTTCGACGTTCTCGGGTCCACCGCCAACAACGACCCGAGCTTCCACGTCGCGATCCCGAACCGCTACTTCGAGGGCGTCGAGGGACTGCGTACCGGGAGCCGGCTCGCGAGCGGCCTCGGATACCACAGCATCGCGCAGTTCTATCATGCGCACTTCATCACGCCGTACATCCGTCAGGTGGACGTGCACGGCGGCTACACCGCCGCGGCGGGGCATCAGCTCTACACAGCGCGCGCGTTCCCGCAGGCGTACTGGAACCGCATCGCGTTCATCAGCGAGCCCACGGCGCACCTCGTCGGACAGGCCATCGTCGAGCGCAATGGGTCGGGCTTCGTCACGCGTGATGGCTACAACCTGTTCGCCGGTGCCGAGGAATGGGTGGCGCCGGTCCAGGCGCAGGTGGGCCCCGACGGCGCGGTGTGGGTGGCCGACTGGTACAACTTCATCGCGCAGCACAACCCGACGCCGCCCGGGTACAGCAACGGCCCCGGCAACGCGTACGAGACGTCGATGCGCGACAGGCATCGGGGCCGCATCTATCGCGTGATGCCAAAGCAGGCCACGCCATCTGACGCGCCGCGGTTGTCGAAGACGGATCCGACGGGCCTCGTGGCGGCGCTCGCGTCGGACAACATGCTGTGGCGCCTGCACGCGCAGCGCCTGCTCGTCGAGCGCGCACAACTCGACGTGGTGCCCGCGCTTGTCGCGCACACGCGGAACACGCGCGTCGACGCCATCGGCCTCAACGGTGCCGCGCTGCACGCGGTGTGGACGCTCGACGGCATCGGCGCCGTGCCCGATCTCGCGAGTGAGGGCGGACGCGCGGTGGTGGCGGCGCTCACCCATCCGGCGGCAGGCGTGCGCAAGGCGGCCGCGACAGTCGTCGCCACGCGTCCCGGCGGAGGTCAGGCGATTCTCGACGCGAGCCTGCTCCGCGATCCCGATCTCCAGACGCGGCTCGCCGCGGTGCTCGCCCTCGCCGACGCCACACCATCCCCCGCGATCGCGGCGGCGTTGTACGCGGCGGGCAGGAGTCCGGAGAACATCGGCGACCGCTGGCTGAGTCGCGCGTTGTTCGTGGCGTCGTACAGGCATCGCGAGGGTGTGCTCACGGCGTACCGTGCGGACCGCGCGGCGGTGCCCGTGACGGCCCTGCCACTGGCGCTGCGTCTCGGAGACACGCGTCCCGACTGGACGATGCCTGACGCGGCCACGGTTGCCAGCGCCTGGAAGCCGATGGAGGTCCCCGGCAACTGGGAAAGCAAGGGGTTACCTGATTTCGACGGCGTCGTGTGGTTCACCCGTACGCTCGATCTTCCTGCAGCGGGTCCGACGACGCTGGGATTCGGCCGCATCAGCCAGGCCGCGGAGATCTGGGTGAACGGCCACGCGGTGCCCGCGCCGCCACGCAGCGCCACGCCTCCGCCGACTCCCGTCTTCACGGTGCCTGACGGCGCGCTGCGGGCAGGCGTCAACACGATCACGCTGCGCATCCAGAACTCGCGCGGCGATGGCGGATTCCTGAGCACGCCCGATCTGATGGTGGCAGAGACGAACGGTACGTCGCGCTCGCTGGCGGGTACGTGGCAGTATCGCGTCGAGCGGCAGACCAATGCCGTCACGCCCTACAGCCGACCTGGCGAAATCGCCGCGCACCTGGCGTACGCCACGAGCGCCGGCGCGCGCGCCAGCGCCACGACAGCGACGCCAGCCGCACTCCCCACGCCCGACGTCATCGTCACGCTCTCCGTCGTCCCGGGCGAGATGAAGTTCGACAAGACGGCCTTCACCGTCGCGCCCGGTCAGTTGGTGCAACTGGTCTACTCGAACCCCGACCCGATGCAGCACAACTTCATCCTCGGCGCGCCGGGATCGCTCGCACGCATCGGCGCCTCCGCCGACGCGATGCTCACCACCGGCGACGCGCTGGCGAACCAGTACGTCCCGCAGATCGCCGACGTGCTCTTCTCGACGAAGGTCCTTAATCCCGGGCAGACCCTGACGGTGCAGTTCCGCGCCCCGCAGGAGTCTGGCGACTATCCCTACGTCTGCACCTTCCCCGGCCACTGGCGCCTGATGAACGGCGTCATGACGGTGATACGGTGACGCTTGTGACTTACGGCTTACGGCTTACGGTTCAGGGCTCAGGGCTCAGGGCTCAGGGCTCAGGGCTTACGGCTTACGGCCTACGGCGCGTCTGTCCTCACGTCTCCGTCAAACCGATCTGTCTTCGCGTCTCACCAGCTTCACGGCCATGGTGTCGGCGGCGAGGCGACGGCGAGACGGCTCGATCGGGTGATGGAGGTTCCACCATTCGCGCGCGCGGGTGCGATCCCATGACGCGGGGACGACGACGGACTCGAGGCGGTGCGCGAGCAGTTCCGCCGTCGGAGGCCGGTCGGCGGGTGCCTTGGCCAGACACTCGAGAATGAGCGCGTCGAACGACTCGGGAATCGGCAATTCCGAGCGCTGCGACGGCGGCTCCGGTATCGACTGCGAATGCGCCACCGCCATCGCCATCGCGGAGTTGCGCGGAAACACGAGCGAGCCCGTCGTCAGCCAGTAGCCGAGACAGCCGATCGCGTAGATGTCCGCACGTCCGTCGAGTTGCGCCTGCCCGAGCGCCTGTTCCGGCGACATGAATGCCGGCGTGCCGCCGATGCGGTCGTGGTGCGTGGATCCCGAATCGCGATCGTGGACCGCCGTCTCCGGTTTCACGAGACCGAAGTCGAGCACCTTGATGAAGTCGACGTCGCGGCCGTATCGACACACGAAGACGTTGGCCGGCGTGACGTCGCGGTGGACGAGCCCGGATGCGTGGGCCTCGGCAAGCGAGTGGCACACCTGCGAGAGCAGGAAGATCGCGCGCTCGACGGGCAGCGGGCCGAAGCGCTCGACGAGCGTCTTCAGATCGAACCCGTCGAGCAGTTCCATCGCGTAATAGAAGGCGCCCTCGTCTGTGACGCCGTAGTCGAAGAGATCGATGGTGTGCGGCGACGACAGCAGCGACGTCGTCTGCGCCTCGCGCTCGAAGCGTCGACGCAGCGCCGACTGCTTGGCTTGGCCGGCCGCCTCGAAGACCTCGGGGCGAATGAGCTTCACCGCCGCGGGCCGCGCGAGCAGGCGATGACGCGCACGCCACACCTCGCCCATCCCGCCCGCGCCGAGGCGCTCTTCCAACTGGTAGCTGCCGAGATCGAGCGCGCGCTTCAGGTCCACGCCGAGCGTGTACACGAGCCGCACGCCGACGCTCGCGATGAGCACCACGAGCAGGTACGGCAGCACGACGCGAAGGAAGAACTCGAGCGGCGCGACGGAAGGAAGGAAGCCGCGCGCCATCGCCAGCGACGCGACGATGGGGACGGTGCTGGCCGAGAGCAAGGACGCGACAAGCGCGGCCGAGGGACGCGTGGGCACGATGATGGCGAAGGCCAGCATCCACACCGCCACCCAGGACAGACCCGTCAAGGGAGACTGGACGGAGAGACCGCCGATCGGCTGCAGGTACTCGAACAACGCGATGCCGAGGCTGCCGATGACCTGGAAGCCGAGTGCGACGCGCCCGATGGTCTCGCTCGACACGGTCCGTCGGCTCGCCAGCGCGGCAACGGCCAACGCCACGACGACGGAGGCGACAGGCGGCAGCCATCCCGACACGTGCGCGAAGAACGCGGCACGTCCCTCGGGCAGCATGAGCGCAGGCACGATGCCGGCGCACGTGTACACGACGGCGTAGACCAGTGCCGAGGCGCACAACCGCCGTCCGGCCTGTTCCATCAACCCGGCGGGCAGTGCGGGTCCCGACGCGGTCGTCGCCGAGTCCACCACACCATCGGTTGCCACGCGCATCGACACAGTATGCAGCCGGCTCATGGCTTACGGCTCACGGCTTACGGCTCACGGCTCACGGCTCACGGCTTACGGCTTATGGGCGGCACAGGGCACAGGGCGGGTCGGGTCCGGAGCCCGGCCGCGATAACATCTGTCCTTCCGTGCGACGACAGATGCGACAGAGATCGACGATCGTTCTGGGCGGTGCGCTGCTGGCGGCTGCGCTCGTGACACACGCGGGCGTACGCGGGCAGGGCGGGCCAGGCGATCCGCCGTACACGCCCGAGCAGTCCATGTCGATGCTGCGCGTGGAGCCGGGATTCCGCATCGAGCTCGTCGCGAGCGAACCCGACGTGCAGAGTCCCGTGGCCATGGACGTGGACGAGGACGGCCGCATCTGGGTCGTGGAGATGCCGGGCTATCCGCTGGACGTCAGCCCGAGCGGCCGCGTGAAGCTGCTCGAAGACACCGACGGCGACGGGCGCGTCGACAAGAGCACGCTGTTTGCCGACAACCTCGTGCTGCCGAGCGGCGTGATGCGCTACAAGCGCGGCATCCTCGTCACGAGTCCGCCGGATCTGATCTACCTCGAGGACGTCGACGGCGACGGCAAGGCCGACACGCGTGAAGTGATCCTGACGGGTTTCGCGCGCACCAACCCGCAGCACGCGGTGAACCATCCGGTGTTCGGGCTCGACAACTGGATCTACCTCGCACACTCGGGCGGATCGGAACCGGTCATCTACAGGGACCTGTTCGGCGACAAGGGCACGGACCTGCGATTCGCGGCGATGCCCACAGGCAAGGCGCTCGACGCCAAGGGGCGCGGCGTGCGACTCAAGCCCGAGTCGCACGTGATGGAGGCGCTCTCGAGCCGCACGCAGTACGGCAACGCGTTCGACGCGTACGGCCACTACTTCGCGCACAACAACTCGATCCATCAGCGGCACGAAGCGATCGCCGCGCGCTATCTCGAACGCAACCCGCACCTGCTGCTGCCGAGTGCGATGGCCGACATCTCGGACCACGGCAACAACAACATCATGCCCATCACGCACGGCGCGCGCTTCGACCTGCTCACCGAGGCCGGGCAGTTCACGTCGGCGTGCGCGCTCACCGTGTACGGCGGCGGCGCGTTCCCCGAGGGCTACGAAGGCACGACGTTCATCGCCGAACCGGTCCACAACCTGATTCATCGCGACGTGCTCACGCCGAAGGGCTCGACGTTCGTCGCGAGCCGCGCACGGACCGACATGGAGTTCCTCGCGTCGCAGGACGCGTGGTTCCGGCCCGTCAACCTGTACGTCGGTCCCGACGCGGGGCTGTACGTGATCGACTACTACAGGCCCTACATCGAACATCCGGAGTGGGCGTCGAGCGACCTGCAGCGCAACCCCGGCATCCTCTCCACGGGCAAGGATCGCGGGCGCATCTACCGCATCGTCTCGGCCGACGCACCGACAGACAGGCGCGCGCAGTTGAAGCCGGCGCTCGGCTCCGCCACCAATGCGCAACTCGTGGCCGCGCTCGCAAGTCCCAACCAGTGGCAGCGGCGCACGGCGCAGCGCCTGCTCGTGCACGACGGCCGCCGTGGCGCGGTACCCGCGCTCGTCGCCATGGCCAACCACCCACCGTCGGCCATCGCACGGCTGCACGCGTTGTGGACGCTCGACGGCCTCGACAGGCTGGAGGCCGCCCCCGTCCTCGCGGCGCTCACCGACGCCGATCCCGGCATCCGCGAGAACGCCATCGTGCTCGCCGAACGCTGGCTCTCGAAGCCCGACGTCGCGCAGGCGTTGCTCGCGCGCGTCGACGATCCGGACCCGCGCGTCAGGTTCCAGTTGCTGGCCACGCTCGGATCGCTCTCGACGCCGGCGTCGCTGGCCGCGCAGGAGCAGCTCCTGCTCCGTGACATCGAGGACGAGTGGGTACAGGTGGCCGCGCTCAGCGCCTCGTCGGATCGCGCCGCAGCGTACTTCGCGCGGGCCGTCGCGCCGGGGTCGCCGTTCACGGCATCGGAGTCGCCTGGACGCGCACGCTTCTTCGACAGACTCGGCGGCGTCCTCGCCGCGCGACAGAAGGCCGGCGAGATCACGACGGCCATTTCCGCGGTGAACGATGCGGCGGCCACCGGCGAGTGGTGGCGCGCATCGCTCCTCGAAGGCATCGCGCGCGGTGTCACCAGCGCCGATCGACGCGCGCTTGCCGGCAGTCAGGCCACCCTGCTCACGATCGCGACGGGGGATCGGCCGCGGCTGCGGCGTGCGGCAGTCACGCTGCTCGCAGCGGCGGGCGTCGAGGCAGGTTCCGCGACAACGACGGCGCTGGCCACGGCCACGCGCATCACGAAAGATGCGAAAGCCACGGCTGACGCGCGCGTCGACGCCATCGCGCTGATCGCACTCGTGAACCCCACTGCGTCGCGGTCGCTCTTCGAGTCGGTGATCGGTCCCGGCGAACCGGACGCGGTGCAGGTCGCTGGCGTGTCGGCGCTCGGCCGCATCCCCGGCGCGGAGACACCCGCATTCCTGCTCGCGCACTGGCCGGCGATGTCGACGACCGTGCGCACGCGAGCGGCCACGGTGATTCTCGCGCGACGTGAAGGATCGAACGCCATGCTCGACGCACTCCAGCAGGGCACCGTGAAGCGCTGGATGCTGAACTTCGGACACACGCGCAGCCTCATCATGCATCGCGACGAGAGCATCCGCGCGCGGGCGCGCACGGTGCTGGAGGAAGCACCCGAAGCCCGAGCCGCGCGCCTCGCACGGTACGCCGCGGCACTCGGCGGCCGGGGAGAGGCCTCGCGTGGCGAAGCGGTGTTCGTGACGCACTGCGCGATGTGTCATCAGGTGGACGGTCGCAACGGCGTGGAGATCGGCCCCGATCTCTCCACGGTCAGGCACCAGCCCATGCCCGTGCTGCTCGCCAACATCCTCGAACCGAACCGATCGATTGCGCAGCACTACGAAACGTACGCCGTCGAACGGTCATCAGGCGATCCGCTTGTCGGCGTGATCGGCGAGCAGTCGCCCACGAGCATCACGTTCAGGCAGGGCCCCGGCGTGACGACGACCGTCAGGCGCGCAGACATCAGGACGATGAGCGTGGTGCCGCAGTCGATCATGCCGGAGTCGTTCGCCGAGCAGATATCACCGGAGGAGATGGCAGACCTGCTCGTGTTCCTGACATCGTCGCCACGACAGGCCTCCGCGCCCGCGACGCCGGCATCCGCGGGAGCCGGACTCCCCGATGCCGCCACGGCCACGCCGGCGGCCATCGCCTCGGCGCTGCTCGACGACACGCGCGACCGTCAGGCTCGCGACGTGCTGGCGCGCGACGCGGCACCGCGCGCGAGCGCCGTGGTGCAGGCACTCGTCGCCGGACTGCCCGACAACGACGAGACCGAGGAGTATAGGCGCATCCCGTGGATCTGGCGCGTGGCGGTGGCCGCCGGCCGCGCGGCGAACGAGCCCGCGTTGATCGCCCTCATGGATGCGTCGATGCCCGATGCCGGTGAGCGATTGCGCGACTGGCAGGCCGTGGTGCTCGGCGGCGGCGTGGTGATGGGGCTATCGCAGGCGGGCGTGTGGCCGGGTGACGTGATGGCGCCGTGGCTCGCGCAGGACGCGGCGCGCGCCGCGCGCTGGCAGCGCTCCCTCGACCTCGCGATCGCCATGGTTGACGAGACACGTGTGCGCAACGGGACACGGTACGACGCGCAGCGGATGCTGGCGGTGCTGCCGTGGGAGCGCGCGGGCGGTCAGCTCACGCGCTACCTCTCGAAGGACGTCGATGCGGAACTCCAGATGGGCGCGATCGCCGGCCTGGCCGACATGCGGGACGCACGCGCGGCAGACGCGCTCGCCGCGCACATCGCGGAGTACACCGAGCGCAACCGCGCAATCGCCATCGACGGTCTCCTGAAGACCGACGCGGGACGCACGCGCCTGAAGGCGTCCCTCACGAGCGGTGCCGTCCCCTCCGCGTGGCTGACACCGGAGCAGCGGGTCAAGCTCGAGCGGTAGAGGAACCCGGCAACGGGCAACCGGCAACCCGGCAACCGCACGTCGGACTCCCTACCGGCAACCGGTTGCCCGTTGCCGGTTGCCCGTTGCCGGTTGCCGTCACATTCCCCCCCTCCCCGTCGTAATTGAGGAGGGGCTCGTGGCAGGTGTGTATTTCGTGCCGCCGAACCAGCTTTTTTTCGATTCGTTCAACGACAAGGATTGACGCGCATGGAGCACGAACAAGGCAATGGGGTGGGACGCCGCGACTTCTTCAAGGCGGCGACGGCAGGGGTGACGACGGCGGCGGTGCTGCTGTCGCCGCGGGATGCCGTGCAGGCGCAGGAAGCGGCGCAGAAGGCGGCGCTCGACCGCATCGCCAGCAACACGTGGCCACTGCGGTCGCTGTTCAGGCAGCGTTCCATGGGCCCGCGTCCGGCCGGCGCGCCGTCGGCCGCCATGCAGAGCCGCGAGGAAGCCGCGCGCGCCGCGCAGGCCGAGATCGAGAAGAACCCCAACGCGAAGGAAGCCCTGCGGGTGGCCGAGGCCGCGACAAAGGCCCGCGCGAACCTGCCCAACGCCGACGAGATGAAGAAGAAGTACGGCGAGCTCACGCTCCTGGACTTCCCGCAGTTCACCAAGGACACGTTCCCTGGCGTCACCAGGATGGACATCTTCTCGGGGTTCTTCGGCGACATCACGGACGACAGCATGTTCTTCACCAACGCCAACGGGCGTCCTGGTGGATTCGATCCGCTGAGCCCGTCGGGTCGCAAGTGGCTGGACCAACTCGCCAACACGTGCGTCAAGACGGGCACGTACGTGCAGCACGTCTCCAACAACGCGCCCAACGGCCTGGCCGACTACGGGTCGCCCGAAGCCGACGCGCGCCGCAAGGCCGGCGTGGACCTCGCCAAGCGCTGGCTCGAGGGCTGCAAGGTGCTCGGCGTGAAGTCGATGCGCATGAACTCGCCGCAGGCGCTCGGGCCGAGCATTCGTCCCAACGCGGTGCCGCGTGGGCCGGGCGACGGCTATCCGCGCAACATCGACCTCATCCCGCTGCTCGAAGCCGCCATCGAATCGCACAAGGAGATGGCCGACTACGGCGGCAAGCTGGGCATCAGGGTCACCATCGAGAACCACTGGGGTCTGGCGGCCGATCCGCAGATCATCAGGACGATCATCGATGAGGTGAACCACCCGTACTGCGAGGCCTCGCCCGACTTCTGCAACTGGGAGCACGAGTACAACCTCGTGAACGGCCTGCGCGCGCTGGCGCCGTACTCGCACACGAACTGCCACGCGAAGTACTGGGATCGCTGGGGCGATCGCAACGACGTGCAGCGCGGCGTGCGCATCATGCTGTCGGCCGGCTATCGCGGCACGTTCGCGCTCGAGTACGAGCAGGGCCCGCACGATGGCGTGCAGGGTGCGCTGTACCTCTACCGCGAGGTCCTCGCCGCCCTGACCTCGCCCGCCACCGTGGTGGGCGACTAGAGACGGAGCACTGCCGAATGCCGAATGATGAATGCCGGGCCACGTGCGGGTGGCGTCAGCCCCGCGTTCGGCATTCGGCATTCGACATTCGGCATTGCCTACGCGCCTTTGGCGCGCTGGCGCTGGCCGCTGTTGTCGTCAGCGCGCAGGACTCGCCGCTGCAGCCGCTCCACTACGACAACCCGGGGCTCGTCGTCGATCTCGGCGTCGGACTCTGGGCGTGGCCCATCCCTTGGGATGTCGACGGCGATGGCGACACGGACCTCCTGGTTTCGTGTCCGGACAAACCCTCCAACGGCGTGTGGCTGTTCGAGAACCGATCGGGTGTCGGCGAAGAGATGCCGGTGTTCGCACCGGGACGCCGCCTCGGCCCCACGCAGCACTACGTCACGCCGTCGTATGTCGATGGCACGCTGCGCGTGCTGCGCATGAACACCGAGTGGCCCGACATCGCGCGTACGGGCCTCACGCCCGATCGCGGCGTCACGCTGCCCCTGCCCGTCACCGCGCACACGACACTCTTCGGCACGCAGCCGAAGGGGCCGCGCATCCGCCACAACGTCTGGAAGTACGTCGAC
>CAYRAE010000047.1:0-13814 GCA_964422175.1 uncultured Luteitalea sp.
CCACCGAAGCGAGCCTCGCCGAGGAAGCCGCCGATCAGGCGGCCGCGGCATCGAGGGCCACGGTGACGAAGGTCGAGGGATTCGGCTCGCTCGCCGACAAGCTGCGCGGCGCGCTCGGCCCCCGCTGAATCGCCGAGGGGGCCCGACCGCCGATCATCGCGCTGGAGGTGGCTCGCGGAACGGCGCCATGTCCAGCCAGATGCGTTCGAGCATCGGCCCCGTGAGACGCACCGATTCCGTCTTGTCCGGCGTCTTTTCCGAGGCGATCTCCAGCGTGATGGTGCCGCAGTGCGGTCCGAAGGCATCGGGCGCGAACACGTACAGCCCTTCCCTGATGGCGGCGGTCTCCGAGATGCGTCGCGCGACGATGAAGGGGTGGATGGAAGTGAGCTCGTCGGTGCCGCAGCGTGCGCGAAGACTGGCGAACCCAGGTTCGTACCGCATGATCGGCGGCAGCGCGATGCCCTGCGTGAGCGCCGCGCCCCTCGCCATCTTCATCCACAGGCTCTCCACCTGCCGCGGAGCCACACGGACCAGCAGCACGGGAGGTCTGTCGGCCACGTAGCGGGACCACTGGCCGAAGTCCATCGTGTACTCGCTGGCGTAAGCGGTCACCGGCGTGATCAGGTCCACGTCGAAGCCCGACGAAGACACGCGCGGCGGCGTGAGGCTGCCGACACGCTGCTTGGCGCCCTCGCGCACCACGTCGTCGGTCACCACCTGCACGGGTTCCACGGGCAGCGCGATGCGGGGTGGTGGCGGTGTCGTCATGGCCGCTCGCGCGGCAGTGAGCACGTCGCACAACGCGCCGACACGCACCACGCGGATCGGCGGATCCGATTCACGCACCACGTCGACGGGCGACGTGAGCCCGACGAGCGTGCCGTCAGTGGCGAAGACCGGCCCGCCGGGACTGTCGAGGGGCACATCGAAATCAGCGGTGACGGCCCCTGGTTCCAGGCGGAAGACGACGCCGCGCGATGCGGTGGGCTGGCGGCGCATGGGCATACCGATGGCGCCGATCACCTGTCCGCGCGACACGTCGCGCGCGGGCGACGCGCAATCGAGCGGCACCTGTCGGCGCGACAGCAGCAGTTCCGGATCGACGCGAAGGATGGCGACGTCGCGCGCCTCGTCCGAGGCGATCACCGTTGCCGCGACTTTCGTGAGCGGCGTGAGCTGCACGTCGACACGTGTGGCACCTTTCACGACGCGTTGTGACGTGGCGATGAGTCCCGCGGTGTCGATCACCAGCCCCGTTGCGTGCATCAGCGGCGTCCACACCTCGACGACGCCGTCCTGCCATTCCACGAGGATGTCCCAGTGATCCATCGTCGGCGGCGCGCCAGGCGTGTCGACCGACCGCACCGCCGTGCCGGTCTCGGCGTTGTCGGCCGTCAGCGCAAGCGTGACGGTCGCGCCCGCTGTGAGATCGACTGTCTCGCGCCATTCGTACGTCCTGCCGCGCAGCACGAGCGGTTCGTCGGATTCGACGATGTAGTGGCCTGCGGGAAGCGTGAGCTGGCCCGTGCCGTCGAGCGCGGTGACCACGCGCCACGGCGTGCGGCTGGGCGGATCGTCGCTGACGAGCAGCGCATGACGGCGGCCCAGAGACGGTCCGTCATCCTCGCCTGGCAGCGTGACGGTGACGCGCAGCACGCCTGTCGCCTGCGCGGAGACCGCCTGCACGGACGCGAGCAGACACGCCGCCGCGAGCAGTCCCAGCGCGAGAGCAGACGGGCGGTCAACGCCCGTCTGCGTGTACGGCATGTGTCGGAAGCCCATGTGCGTCGGCGGTGCGCGCCCACCAGGCGGCGACGTTCTCGTCGGGCGCGTCGGGCCTGTGACTCTCGACGCCCCAGAGGCCGACGCGCAACGCCTCGCCGATGGTATTGACGCGAATCCGGCGTGCGTGGGCGGGCACATCGTCTGGCGCGAGCGCCATGGGCCGCCAGTTGTCACCCGTGCTGTCGGCGACCAGCGCGAATGCGATCGGCCGGCCGTCGCCGAACGCCACGGCGAGTTCGTCGAGGTACCACTCCGCGTTCAGCAGTCCGTCCGGCGGGATCAACGTATTGAATCTGTGAGCCGCCACTGACGGATCAGGGCTCGCCATCTCGTCGAGCCAGATCACGAAATACGGATCGAGCGGACGCCACGCGAGCACGCTGCTCCCGTCGAGTGGCAGTTCGAGGGCACGCGCGGCCGCCGCATCGATTGCCGCGATTGCGTCGCGCGCCTCGCGGTCGACATCGCCGATCGAGAGCAGCCGGCTCGCCGCCCGAATCACCGAGCTCCTCGACGGGTCGTCGGGATCGAGCGTGTGCACCAGGCGGACGAGCGGCATCAGCGTGTCGCGTCTGACGGGCCGCCGTTCGACGATCGACACGGCCAGTCCGCGCAGGGTGGCACCACCCGGCGTGCGATGCACGACTTCCTTGCTGAGGAGCATGGCGGCGAGGCCGTCGACGCCTCCGGCCATGTACGCCGCGCCGATCACGCCGGCGACGAGCAGGACGGCGATCGTCGTGAGCCGCCCGGGCAGCTTCGCCAGCCACGTCGTCGACGCCATGGCAGGGATGATACAGAGAATGACGAATGGGGAATGACGAATGAGGGATGCGGGGAAATGCCGGGATGCCGGGATGCCGGGAATGCGGGGTATGCCGAATGCCGAATGATGAATGCCGGTGCCCGGTGCCCGGTGCCCGGATCCCGTAACATGCATCGCGTCGCACAGGCTCGAATGGTCGAGAGGAGTATTCAGTGATCGTCCCGCGTACGTCCCGTCATGAGATCCTGCAGAAGCTGCGCGCCAAGGTGGCGCGGCGCCTGCCCATCCACATCGCGAGCGCCGGCAGCGGCCTCGTGGCCCGGCTGCTCGAATCGGCCGGTGTCGACTGCATCAACACGTTCTCCGGCGCGCGCCTTCGCGCCAACGGCATGGGGACGATGTCGATGTTGTGGCCGATCCTGGACTCGAACAGACAGACGCTCGACTACACGCGCGAGGACATCATGCCGGCCATCAAGGGCGATGCCTTCATCTGCGCGTGCCTCAACGCCAATGACCCGCTCAAGGACATGCGCATGGTGCTCGACGACTGCCTGCGCATGGGCGTGCACTCGGTGTCCAACATCGGTCCGTCCATCTCGTACGTCGACAAGGGCAGCGAGATCCGCAAGGTGCTGACGAGCGCCGGCATCACGATGCAGAACGAGATCGACCTGCTGAAGCTCGGACGCGAGATGGACATGGTCACGATCGGCCTGGCTTTCGACGAGGAAGACTCGATGCAGCTCGTGGAGGAGGCGCAGCCCGACATCTTCTGCTTCCACGCCGGCACCACGAAGGGGGGACTGCGCGGGTACGACTCCGGCGAGACGATCGAGGAGACGGCGCGGCGCACGGAGGAGGCGAACCAGAAGCTGCGGCGCCTCAAGCCGGACATCATCCTCGTGGCGCACGGCGCCGCGATGGAGACGCCGGCCGACGCGCAGTACATCCTCGATCACACGTCGTGCGAGGGCTTCTGGACGGGGTCGTCCACCGAGCGCCTGCCGATCGAGAGAGCCGTGTCTGCCGCCGCGCGCGAGTTCCAGGCCCTGCGGTTCAGCGACAACAGGTAGGCGGAGACGACCATGGCCAAGAAGGTGATTGCCGTCCTTGCGACGCTCGACACGAAGGGGCAGGAAGCCGCGTTCCTGCGCGAGCAACTCGAAGCGCTGGGCAGCCGCGCGCTGCTCGTGGACATCGGCGTGATGGATGCGCCGGCCACGCGCGCCGACGTCACGCGGAGCCAGGTGGCGCGCGCGGGCGGGTCGTCGTTGAAGGCACTCCAGGCGGGCAAGTCGCGGGAGACGTCGCAACCCGTGATGTCGGCGGGGGCCACGCGGATCCTCCTGAAGCGCCTGGAGGCCGGCGAGGTTCACGGCGTCATCGGGCTGGGTGGCCTGCAGGGCACCGCGGCGTGTACCGCGGTGATGCGCGCGCTGCCGTACGGCGTCCCGAAGGTGATGGTCTCCACCGTCGCTTCGGGCGACACCTCGTCGTACGTCGGCATCTCCGACATCACGATGATGTTCTCGGTGGGCGACATCATCGGCCTGAACACCTTCATGCGGAAAGTGCTCGCCAACGCGGCCGGCGCGGCGCACGGGATGGCGCAGGTCGGCGTGTCGTTGCGCACGCGCGCCCGCGACGGCAAGCCGCTCATCGGCATCTCGAACCTCGGCGTGCTCACGCGAGGCACCCTCCACGCGCTCGAACGCTTCCGCGCACGCGGATACGAGGCCATCGTGTTCCACGCCGTGGGCACCGGCGGCCGCGCGATGGAACTGATGATGAAGCAGGGCATCATCGGTGCCGTCTTCGACTACGCGATGGGCGAGATCAGCGACGAGCTGTTCCATGCGTTGCGCGCGGGTGGACAGGAGCGGTTGACGGTGGCCGGTGCGCTCGGCCTGCCGCAGGTGCTGGTACCTGGCGGTTCCGAGCACCTGGGCATCCTCGTCTCGACGCCGCATCAGCTGCCGGAACGCTGGAAGGACCATCGTCACGTGTGGCACAACGAGGTCGTGCTGGCGCCTCGGCTGAATGCGAAGGAGCTTCGCACCGTGGCACGCGAGGTCGGCAGGCGCCTGCAGCACACGCGCGGCGATGCCGTGCTGATGATCCCCACGCTCGGCACCGGAAGCTACGCCATGCCCGGTGGACCGCTCAACGATCCGAAGGGCGACGCCGCGTATTTCGCCGCGCTCAAGAAGGCCGTGCCGTCGACCATCGAAGTCATCGAGCGGCCGCTGCACGCGGAGGATCCGGCGTTCGTCGACGAGGCGGTGGATCGGCTGGTCGCGCTCGTCGAACGGCAGCAGGCCGGCCGTCGCCGTCCTGCTGCTCGCGCGTCGCGTAAGACGAAGCGCACATGATCATGCGGGCCCTGCCGTTCGAGATCCGCAACGCCGAGGGTGAGCGGCTCGATCACGCCTTCGTGGGCGACCCGAGTCAGGCACCTGACCTCGTCATGGTCATCGGGCACGGCGTGACATCCCACTGGGACCGTCCGTGGCAGACCGACCTGGCTGCTGCTCTGGCGGGGGCCGGCATCGCATCGCTGCTGGTGTCCTTCTCCGGCAACGGCACGTCCGAGGGTTCGTTCGAGGCGAGTTGCCCGAGCAAGGAGTCAGGCGATCTGGGCAGCGTGCTCGACGCCCTGGAGGCGTGGGGCGTGCGGCGGTTCGTCTATGCGGGTCACAGCATGGGCGGTGCGGTGGGTGTGCTCCGCGCGGCGACTGACGCACGCATCGAGTGGCTGGTGTCGCTCGCGGGCATGTTCCACGTGCGCGCCTTCATGGAACGCACGTTCGGCCATCTCGTACCCGGCGAGGGGCTGATGCTCGACAAGCCCGGCTGCGTGTGGAACACGACGCTCGACGCCGACGCCCGTCGTCTCGGGTCTCTCACGTCGCAGGCAGGGGCGATCCACATCCCGTGGCTGCTCGTGCACGGCGATGCCGACGAGCTCGTGCCGCTGCAGGATGCGATCGATGCGCGAGCGGCGGCAGGCGGCCGGCCCGATCTCGTCGTGCTGCCGGGCGTGGATCACAGGTTCACCGGCGCGATTCCCGCGATGGCGGGTGCCGTCGTGTCGTGGCTCGAGGCGACAACGCGGAAGGAGTAGCGTGCACAGACGAGATTTCCTCAGGTCCACGGTCGTCGCGGGTGCTTCCGCCGGCCTCGGCGTGTCCACGCGTGCGGCAGGCGCCTCCCGCGTCGTGTCCGTGGCACCGTCAGATCGCCTGCGCGTCGGCTTCATCGGCACCGGCGCCCGCGCGCAGGAGTTGATCGAGGCGTGCAAGGCCACGGGCACGATCGACATCGTGTCGCTCTGCGATGCCTACACAGGCAGGGCCGAACGCGCGAAGGCGCGCACGGGCGGGACGGCTGCGATCGTCGGCGACTACCGGACGATCCTCGACGACAGGAGCGTGGACGCCGTCTTCATCGCCACGCCCGACCACTGGCACAAGACGATGGCGGTGGCGGCGCTCGACGCAGGCAAGGACGTCTACATCGAGAAGCCGCTGACGTACGCGGTAGCCGAGGGCCCCGAGATCATCGCGGCCGTGGACCGGCACGCGCGCATCCTCCAGGTTGGCAGCCAGGACATCAGCACGCCGCGGCTCCACAAGGCACGCGAGATCGTGCGGAGCGGACGCCTGGGACAGATCACGCTGGTGCGCGCGGCGTTCAACCGCAACACCGCAGGCGGCGCCTGGCTCTACCCGATCCCGCCCGACGCCAGTGAGCGGACGATCGACTGGCCCCGCTTCCTCGGCTCGGCGCCGGCGCGCCCGTTCAGCCCGGAGCGCTTCTTCCGCTGGCGCTGCTACTGGGACTACTCGGGCGGCCTCGCGACAGATCTCTTCGTCCACCTCGTCACGGACATCCACTTCATCCTGGGCGTGGAGCATCCGTCGCAGATCGTGGCCTCTGGCGCCACGCACCGGTGGAAGGGCACGCACGAAGTGCCCGACACGATCGACGCCATCCTCACCTATCCGGAAGGCTTCACCGTCACCTTGAGTTGCACGCTCAACAGCACGGGTGGCGACGAGGGCGTCCACGTCTACGGCACCGAGGGAGCACTTCACCTCCTGGACGATGGGCTGCGCGTGGCGCCGGAGCACGTGCGCAACTCGAACGGGTGGGTGGTGAGCGCCTGGCCGGAGGCGCTGGAACGCGCCTACTACGCCGACCCGGCGAACCAGGCCGACGAGCGCCCCTCGTCGCTGCCCGAGCAGGTGTTACCCGACGAGGAGCGATGGACCATCCGTGGCGAGGATCCGACTGTCGCGCACGTCCGCGCGTTCGTCGATGCCGTGAAGTCGCGAACGCAGCCCGTGGAGGACGCACGGTTCGGCCATCGCGCCGCAGCGTGCGCACACCTCATCAATCAGGCGATTCGCGAGACCACTGTCGTGAAGTGGGGGGCATGATCCGCAGGACCGTGCGCGCCCTGCTGCTGGTGCTCGCCTGCCTCTGCGTGTCGCCGGCGGATGCGATCGCGCAGCAGCGGATCGTCTGGAACCGGCTCGACGTCGAGGCCCACCTCGACGCCACTGGTGCGCTGACGGTTACCGAAGCGCACGCGATGGCGTTCACGGGCGACTGGAACGGCGGCGAACGCACGTTCAACATTCGCCGACGCCAGCAGCTCGAGTTGCGCGGACTGTGGCGCGTGAACGGCAACGAGCGCATCGCGCTCACGGAGGACGCCGCCCTCGACGACGTGGACGACTACGCGTGGGCGGACCGCCAGCGCTTGCGATGGCGCAGCCGGCTGGCGTCCGAGCCGCCATTCGACGACACGACGCTCCGGTACGAGATCACGTACGTGCTGCGCAACATCCTGCGCGACGAGAGCGGCACGTTCCGTCTCAACCACGACTTCGCGTTCCCCGATCGTGGCGACACCATCAAGGATTTCTCGCTCGACCTCACGTTCGACCCGGAGTGGCGCGCGCCCGACGACTTCCCGGGCACGTTCACGCGTACCATGATCGGCCCCGGCGAAGGGCTGGTCGTGAACGTCCCTTTGCGTTTCGTCGGAGCCATCCCGCCCGTCACGACCCTGTCGCAGAGCCCCTTCGTCGCGGGTGGCGCGTGGGCACTTCTCGCGCTGACGCTGGCGGGCATCGGCGGGTACTTCGTGAGCGAAGGCGCGTGCGGACGATTCGCGCGGATCGAAGCCGACATCGACGAGGCGTGGCTCGGCGCGCATGTGCTGCGCTACAAGCCCGAGGTCGTGGGCGCGGCGTGGGACAACACGATCGGCACGCCCGAGGTGCTGGCGGTGCTCGCGCGCCTCGAACGCGAAGGCAAGCTCCGCAGCGTCGTGAGCGACGGCGGGGCCAGGTTCTCGCTGCGACTGACGCAGGGACGTGACGTCTTCGTGGACTACGAGCGCGGCCTCATCGACGCCCTGTTCGCGGGAGGGCGCCAGGAGATCACCCCCGAGATCGTCCGCACCTACTACCAGCACATGGGCTTCGACCCCGTTGAGTTCATCTCGTCGAGTGTGGCCTTCGAGATGCGAGGGATCCTGCCTCCCGGCACGCCTCGTCCGACTCCGAAGGGGTTCGTCTCGACCTGTCTCATCGCCATCGGCGTCGCCTTGCTCGTCGTCGCATGGTGGTCGACGGGCCTGCCGTTCGGGTTGTGGCTCCTCCTCATTCCCGCCATCGTCGTCATCAAGGCGTCGTCTGTCGCGGGTAGGGTCTTCCAGTTGCGGCCCGACCGCGGACGCATCGCCGCGCTGGCAGCTGTCTCGCCGGCATTGTTGGCGGCAGTGGCCACCGCCGCGTGGCTCTGGTATCTCCCGAACATGGGCGAACCGGGTGACCCGCCGCTCACGACGCTCGGTCTGGCGGGTGTCCTCTCGCTCGCACTCGCCGTGATCTACAGAGCCATCGTCGCGCCACGATCGCGGGAGGCGCCCGAGGTCATCGCGTTCCGGAAGCACCTGGCCGCGGCGCGGCGGTATTTCGCACTGGAGCTGCGCAAGCCTCGGCCAGCCCTGCGCGACGAATGGGCACCGTGGCTGCTGGCGTTCGGCCTCGGCCCGCAGATGGACCGGTGGTCCACGCGCCACGCCGGCGCGCCGCGAACCGACCACGACGAGAGGGAGATGTCACGCTCCGACGACACGTTCGGCTCGTCGGGCAGCGCGCCCGCGTGGACGGGCTTCGGCGGGGGGCGCTCCGGCGGTGCGGGCGGTGGCGCCGCGTGGGCGACGGCGGCAGCGGCCCTGGCCGCCCCCATCGCGACCCCGGGCAGCAGTTCGGGAGACTCCGACAGCGGTTCCAGCTACTCCAGCAGCGACTCGAGCAGCAGTAGTTCCGGCGGCGGCGGAGGTGGCGGCTGGTGACGTAGACTTCGCTCATGATGCGACGCGCTTCCGTGCTGGCTGCCGCGGTGCTGTGCCTCGGTGCAGCCTCGCAGGACGAGACGTTCACGCCCCTGTTCGATGGCACGACGTTGAGCGGGTGGGTCAACATCAACTGCGCTGCCGACACGTTCACCGTGCGCGACGGCATGATCGCGTCGACGGGCGCGCCGATCTGCGAGATCCGCACCGAGCGCATGTACGAGAACTTCGTGCTCGAGCTCGAGTACATGCACCAGCAGCCGCGCGGCAACGCGGGCGTCTTCGTCTGGGCCGACGCACTGCCGGCGCGCGGCCAGCCATTCCTGCGCGCCATCGAGGTGCAGATCCTGGACGGCCGCAACTCCGAGACGTACACGAGCCACGGCGACGTCTTCGCGATCCACGGCGCCGTGCTCACGCCGGATCGCCCGCACCCGCGCGGGTCGATGCGCAGCCTCCCGAGCGAGCATCGCGCGAAGGGTGTCGGCGAGTGGAACCACTATCGGATCACCGCCAACAACGGCACGCTGAAACTCGCCGTCAACGGCAAGGACGTGTCGGGCGGATACGACATCTCGCCGCGCAAGGGCTACATCGCGCTCGAGTCGGAAGGGGCGCCGACGCTCTTCCGCAACATCAGGATTCGTGAACTTCCGTCGGCAGGCGCGCTCGATCCGAAGCACGTGTCCACCGCCTACGACGGACACAAGGCGCTCTACGACGGCAAGAGCCTCGATGGCTGGGTGCTGCCCGCCGACAAGGCCGTGATGTGGAAGGCGACAGACTGGACGATGACGCACGAGCGCGAGCCTTCCGGTCGGCCGACGCCGTTGCTGTCGGCGGACGTCTACGGCGACGTGGAGATCGTCACCGACTGGCGCTGGGTGGACGAGGCTGAGCCCGCCGCGAGCCAGGCGCCGGCAGTCGCGCGAGATGGCGCGTCGCCCGGCGCGCGTGCGGTGGTCGTCGCGCAGGCTGGCCCGGGAGTGCAGCCAGCCGGGCGGTGGAACCGCGTCGTGCAGCGCCTCGTCGGCAACCGGCTCACGATGACGGTCAACGGCACGACGGTGATCGACAACGCCGTGCAGGAGGGGCTGCCCGCGCGTGGACGACTGGCGCTCGTGCCCGCTGGGGGGACCGTTGAATTCGCCAACGTCTTCGTGAAGCCGTTGCCCTGATGGCATCCGCGCGCGGTGCCGACGCGTCGCCGCACGTGCCGATCATGGTGGCGGAAGTCCTGCGCCACCTGCGTCCGTCGCCAGGAGACGTGGCGGTCGACTGCACGCTCGGTGGCGGCGGCCATGCGCTGGCGATCCTCGAACGACTGGTGCCGGGTGGCCGCTACCTGGGACTCGATGTCGATCCCGACGCGCTCGCTCTCGCGGAGGCACGCGTCCGCGCGGCAGGTCACGGTCCGGGCACCGCCACGGTGGTTCACGCGGACTTCAGGCGGCTGCCGGCCGTGATGGCCGCGGCAGGCCTGACCGCCGCGAATGTGGTGCTCGTCGATCTGGGCGTGTCGGCCATGCAGCACGACACGCCCGCACGCGGGTTCAGCTACAAGCACCCTGGCCCACTCGATCTCCGGATGGATCAGACGACGGGCGTGCCTGCCTGGCAGCACCTTGCGTCGCTCGATCGAGACGCGCTGGCGACCGTGCTGACCGCCAACGCCGACGAGCCGCATGCCGATGTCCTCGCGCGCCTCATCGTCGAGCGGCATCCGGAGACGACGCATGCGCTGGAGCGGCTGATACGACTCGGCCTGCGTGACGCCCTGCCGGATCTGCCGCGCGCCGACATCAAGATGTCGATCCGCCGCACGTTCCAGGCGCTGCGCATCCTCGTGAACGACGAGTTCGCGGCGCTCGACGACCTCCTGCGTGCGCTGCCATCGTGCCTGAGTCCTGGTGCGCGCGTGGTCTTCCTGACGTTCCACTCGGGCGAAGACAGACGCGTGAAGAAGTCCTTACGCGAAGGCCTGCGTACCGGCGCGTACGCCGCCATCGCCGACACCGTCGTCAGGTCGGCGAAGGCCGAGACGTTCGCGAACCGCCGCGCCGCGTCGGCGAAGCTCCGCTGGGCCGTCTCCCGCTCGTGATCGCGACCGTGAAGATTCGGTACGACACATTCTCACGGCAGGCACATCGGGCGAGGTGACCTGTCAGAGCAGCAGCTGGCAGAACAGCGCGCCGACGATGGTCATCGACAGGCCCCAGGCGAGCAGGCTCCTGAAGAGACGTGTCGCATCCATCCCTTCGGGCAGGGCCGCGATGCACAGCGCACCGAGTGTCGAGAGCGGCGAGACGTCGACCAACGCCGCGCCGACGTTGATGCTGAGCGCGATCTGCAGCGGATCGCCGCCGCCGAGTCGCGTCACGAGTGCCGGAATCGTCGGCAGGAACGTCGGATAGACAACGCCCGACGTCGAGCTGTACGTCGAGATGAGCCCGGTGATGAATGCGATGGTGCCGTTGATCGACGCCGGTGTCGCGATGGCGGCGAGCGCCGCGCTGAAGAGATCGAGGCCGCCCGTGCCTTCGAGCACGCCGACGAGCGTGCTCACCCCGCACACCAGCACGATCACCGCCCAGGGCACGTGCCGCAACATCGCCGC
This sequence comes from uncultured Luteitalea sp., assembly GCA_964422175.1. GTDB lineage: Bacteria > Acidobacteriota > Vicinamibacteria > Vicinamibacterales > Vicinamibacteraceae > Luteitalea. Next base: position 11,548 of record CAYRAE010000047.1, read on the forward strand.
ATCGTCCGCCGCGCCGATGAGCACGAGCACGGCGGACGTGGCGAACGCCGCGAGCCCGAGATTTGCGCCGAACGCGACAACGGCCACGACCCACAGCGCGCCTGCGATCAGCGTGATCGCGTGACGCCGTTCGAACGTGTCGGGTGGCGGCAAGGCTGCTCTCTCCGCGGATCGCAACAGTCGCACGCCGCCGAACAGCGCCCATGCCAGACCGCCGCACACGACGTGCGCCGCGAAATTGGTGGCCCACACCGTCCATCCGTACCCCGCCAGCCCGATCTTCGTCATCGCGGCGTCGACGACGACGCCGACCGCGCTGAAGGGGGAGAGATTGCCGGCGTTGGCGCCGTTGCCGATCATCAGCGCCACGAGCAGTACCGGCACGCCGGCCCTCACGCCCGCCGCCATGCCAATCGGCGCAAGGAGCGCCACGCTGGCGATGGCGCCTGGTCCGAGCGTGCTCACGACGCAGGCGACGACGAACAGCAGCGGCGGCAGCCAGCCCGCGCGTCCGCCGCAGAGGCGGAGCGCGCGACTGGTGAGTACCGCCATCGTGCCGTTGGCCGTCATCACGCCGAAGAGCAGCGTCACGCCGAGCAGCGTGAGGAAGAGCGAGGAGGGGAAGACGGCCATCAGCGCGTCGACGCGCCAGCCCGCCGCGTACACGGCGAGTGGCCACGCCAGCGCGATCGCCAGCACGCCCACGTTCACGCGTGTGCCGAGGCTCGCCAGCATGACGAGCACCAGCGCGGCCACCGACAGGGCGGCGGGGCTCATGGGTGTGTCGCGATGAGGAGGTGGCGCTGCACCTTACCGAGCGCGGTCCTCGGCAGCGCGTCGACGCGGATGAAGCGCCGCGGGACCTTGAACGACGCGAGCTCGCCGCGCACGCGCGCGTCGAGTGCCGCGAGGTCGATGCCCTCGTCGCAGACGAGGTAGGCCACCGGGAGTTCGCCGCGCGCGTCGTCGGGCACGCCGACGACGGCCGCCTCGCGGATGCCCTCGTATGTCGTCAGGAGATCCTCGATCTCGCGCGGGTACACGTTGAATCCGCCGGTGATGATGAGATCGCTGCGTCGCCCCTGCAGCGTGATGTACCCATCGTTGTCGCGCACGCCGATGTCGCCGGTGCGGAACCAGCCATCGACGAACGCGGCCGTCGTTGCGTCCGGGCGGCGCCAGTAGCCGGGGCAGACGTTCGGGCCGCGCACCCACAGCTCGCCCGCCTCGCCATCGCCGACGACGATGCCGTCCTCCGACCGGATCTCGACGTCGATGAGAGGCAGCGGCAGGCCGACAGTCCCCGCGCGCCGATCGCCGATCAGCGGATTGCTGACGTTCATCATCGTCTCGGTCATGCCGTAGCGCTCGAGGATCACGTGACCGAAGCGTTCAGCGAACGCCGTCAGCACGTGCGCGGGGAGCGGTGCCGATCCCGAGACGAAGAGACGCATGCGTTCGCCGATCCTCCGCGCGCGATCCTGAGGTACGTCGAGCAGACGGACGTACATCGTCGGCACACCGAAGAAGAGCGTGGGCTGGTAGTCGTCGAACCAGTCGAGGGCCTTCGCGTGCTCGAACCGCTCGACGAGCCGCATGTGGCATCCGCTCGCGAGCCAGCACTGGACGCCGTTGCCGAGACCGTGTACGTGGAACAACGGCAGCGCGGCGAGGTATCGATCGCTCGCGGTGATCCCCCACGTGGTGACGAGCGTGAGCGCGTTGGCGGCGAAGTTGCCGTGCGTGAGGATCGCGCCTTTCGCCGTGCCCGTGGTGCCTGACGTGTAGACGAGTGCCACGGGCGTGCCTGCCGTGCTGCGCACGCGCGGCGGCGTGGCGACCGCGGATTCGGCCTCACGCGCCAGCGCGTCGGCATCCCACACGGGCGTATCGGCCGGCACATCAACGGCGTGATCGGGCGTCGTGATCACGGCGACGGGCTCGGCGTCGCCGACGATGTGTCCGACCTCGCGCGCACGATAGAGCACGTTGATCGGCACGACGATGGCGCCGAGCTTCACCGACGCGATCCACAAGTCGATGACGAGGAGGCGATTGGGCAGGCAGAACGCGATCCTGTCGCCCGGGCGCAGCCCTCGCGCGTGCAGGGTGGCGGCGAGGCGATCGCTGCGAGCGTCCAGATCGCCGAACGTGAAGCTCCTGCACGTGCCGTCCTGCTGCACGACGTCGAGCGCCGGGGTTCCCGCACGTCCGCGCAGCGAGAGGTCGTAGAGGTCGAGCAATGACAACGGTTCAGCGCTCCATGT
>CAYRAE010000048.1:0-13747 GCA_964422175.1 uncultured Luteitalea sp.
ACAACCCGACGAACATCGACATCGACAAGGACGGCCGCATCTGGGTGGCCGAGGGTGTGCGGTATCGCCACCACCATGCGCGGCGTCCTGACGGTGACCGCATCGTCGTGCTTCAGGACACCGACGGGGACGGCCGTGCCGACACGTCGCACGTGTTCGTGCAGGAGCCGGCGCTCGTTGCCCCGCTCGGCGTGGCGGTCATCGACAACAAGGTCGTCGTGTCGCAGCCGCCGGATCTCCTGGTGTATACGGACGTCGACCGCAACCTGCGGTTCGACCCTGCCATCGACACGCGTGAGGTGTTGCTGACGGGTTTCCAGGGCATCAACCACGACCACTCGCTGCACTCGGTGACCGTCGGGCCTGACGGCAAGTGGGTGTTCAACTCGGGCAACATGGGCGCCCGCTTCACCGATCGCTCCGGCCGGACGTTCAACGTCTTCGGTCCGTATCGCGAGAAGCCCGTCGGCCCGTTCTCGTTCCCGCACGATGCCGCCGCCCATGCGGGACGGCCGAGTGACGATGGCCACGTGTATGTGGGCGGCTTCACGGTGCGCATGAACGCCGACGGCGCCAACGCCGAGATCATCGGTCACAACTACCGCAACAGCTACGAGCAGTCGACCACATCGCTCGGAGACGTCTTCCAGAGTGACAACGACGACCCGCCCGCCTGCCGCGTGAGCTGGGTGATGGAGCACGCCAGCTTCGGCTTCGCGTCGGCGGACGGCCAACGCACATGGCAGGCAGACCGCCGTCCCGGACAGACGGTGCAGACGGCCGAATGGCGGCAGGACGACCCCGGTGTCGCCCCGGCCGGCGACATCTATGGGGGCGGCTCGCCAACCGGGACCGCCTTCTACGAGAACGGCGCGCTCGGCGACACGTGGCGCGGGACGTTCTTTGCCGCGGAGCCCGGGCGCAACGAGATTCTGGCGTATCAGCCCACGCCGGACGGTGCCGGATTCCGTCTCGAGCGGCGTGTGTTCATGACGTCGAACGTCGAGGGGCGGTGGGCGGGTACCGACTTCAGCGGCGGGCCCTCGAGCGCGACGGCGGCGGTGGCCACGCTGTTTCGTCCGTCCGACATCGCCATCGGTCCCGACGGCGCGTTGTACGTGAGCGATTGGCTCGATCCGATCGTCGGCTTTCACCAGGACCTCGACGATGCGGTGTCTGGCGCCATCTATCGCATCGCGCCAAAGGGCTTCGTGTCGAAGCCACAGGCGTTCGACGCATCGACCGTTCCCGGTCTCGTCGCCGCGCTTCGGTCGCCGGCCGTCAACGTGCGTGCCATCGGCTTCGAGGGACTGCGGTCGCGTGGTGCGGCGGCGGTCGGCGCCGTGGCGGCACTGCTCGACGACCCGAACGCGTACATGAGGGGACGTGCCCTGTTCCTGCTCCAGCACCTGGGATCGGAGGGACAGCGGCGAGCCGGGACACCCGCGGACTACGACGATCCCGCGCTGCGTATCGCCGCGTTTCGTGCGATGCGGCGGACCGGACGCGACGTGCACGACGTCGCCGTTCGACTGGCGCGTGATCCGGCTGCCGGCGTCCGGCGGGAAGTGGCGCTTGCGCAACGCGACGTCCCCGCTGACGCGGCGCTGCCGCTGCTCGTCGAGATTGCGCGGCGCTTCGATGGTGCCGACCGCAGCTATCTCGAGGCCCTCGGCATCGGCGCGACGGGGAAGGAGGCGGCACTGTACGACGTGCTCGCGCGCGAGCTCGGCACGGCAGATCCGCGACAGTGGTCCGACGCGTTCGCATGGATCGCGTGGCGGCTGCACGTGCCCGCTGCCGTGGAAGGGCTGGCGGCGCGCGCGGCCTCCTCCACGCTGTCGTTGGAACAGCGGCGCCGGGCACTCGACGCGCTGGCCTTTGTCGATACACGGGCCGCCTCAGCGGCCATGGTCGACGTCGCGGCTGCCGGCGGTCCCCTTCGCGACGCGGCCACGTGGTGGCTGCTGAACCGGTCCACGAACCTGTGGGCCCGCCATGGATTGGCGCGCGTGCTCGAGGCACGCGGCGTCTACGATCCGGACACGGTCGTGCTCCGCGATGCCGTCGTGCCTCCACGGAAGACATCGGCGCCGCCCGTGACCGTGGCGGACGTCGTTCGCCTCGACGGTGACGCCGGGCGTGGGGAAGTGATGATGGTCAGGTGTGCGATGTGTCACGCGACAGGCGGAGTCGGCGCGGACGTGGGTCCCGCGCTCGATGGCTGGACGCGTGGGAAGTCGCCGGAGATCATCGCCGCGTCCATCGTCGACCCCGACGCCGGGATCGCGCACGGGTATGGCGCCGTGACGATCCACACCACCGACGGCGTGACGGTTCAGGGCCTCGTCATCAAGGAGGGCGACCCGCTCATGGTGCGCAGTATGGGTGGACTGACGCAGATCGTGCCGGCGCGGCGTGTGGCGAAGCGGGAGCGCATGACACGGTCGCTCATGATGAGCGCAGCGGACCTCGGGCTCACGGCGCAGGATGTCGCCGACCTGATCGCGTTCATGCGCACGCAGTGAGACAGGTGTCGGGCCGCGACTCGTTCGACGCGGGAACGTTCTCGTGGAGGCAGTCGCCCCGTGGGCGCGGCGCCGGTCAGCGGGGCGGATTGCCGCCAGGTGCCTCCACGCGGACCGGTATCACTCGCGTTGGCGTGTGAATGGCCAGCGCACTCGTCGCGACGTCGCGCACAAGTCGGATCTGCGGCAGGTGGTTTCGCTCTTCCGCCCGGACCGCGGCAATCCCGTGTGCCTCGCAGGACGACTGTCCGTGAGGACACCTGCTGACGACATAGAAGTCATCCCCGTCCAGGGCGGTTCGCACGCCGAGTCGGTACTCGTCACCAGCCTCCACCACGCTCTGCAGGTGCTGATAGCCGATCAACATTCGCGGCCACGCGCTCCAGACGACCCACCCGACGGCCACCAGGGCCAGCCCCACTGCGACGTGTGCCGCCGTGTGCCTGGATCGCGCACGCAACCAGGCCACGGCGAGCAGCGCCAACGCCCCGAGCGCGATCGCAGTCGCCGGCAGCGCTCCATACGCGTAGGCCAGTGTGGCGGCGTACACCGTCCGGACCTGAACGCCGGTCTGGAGGTGCAGCGGACCTTCCCCGAGCGCCTTCGCGACGGCAAGTCCTCCCGCCATGAGCAGCAGGGCCAGGCTGAGGCACAGCGGCCACAGACGCTTCAGTGCATTCGACACGCGTCCCCTTTCGCCCGCTCCGAAGGGCTTGTCATGATCGCTACGACGCGCCACTACCGTTCACGCAGGACCGGCCTGCGCGGGCATTTGTTCGTGGAACCCGCTGAGCACGAGGCCGAGGCCCCACCCGACGGCCAGCAGCAGATGCACCACTGACAGTCCGGATACGGACACCTCCGCCAGCCATGCCCAGACGATCGTGAGCCCCTGCGCAACGACACCCGCCACCATCAGCCAGGTGAAGACCCGTCGTCGTGCCGTGGCGGCCGTGGCTTCGGTCATCGCCACCGCCAGTGCCAGGCCATACACACCGTACGTGGCCGCGCTGGCCGCCACGGCGGCGGCCAGCGCCAGCAGCACCGACGCGTATGTGAGGAGCAGGCCCAGCATCACCAGTCCAGTCGTGCCTGAGCGCGGTGCGAGGACGCGGTCGAGAATCGACGCCATCAGTTGCGGCGGCAGCACGTGCGGGAAGACTTCGTACAGGGCGATGGGCAGGAACACGATGGCACCTGCGACCAGTGTGGCCTCGAGCGCCCGCTCCCAGCGCCGCTCGCCGAGTTCGTCGCGGAACAGTGCCGCGCCGAAGTAGTAGCTCGTCACGAGCACGGGCAGCACACACAGTTCCAGCACGATCACCCACTCAGTGAGCGTCATCTCGCCAACACGCGACTGCACGGCATTCTGCAGGGCCTGGAAGATCACGAGCACGAGGAACGTGACGAGCGCCTGTGCCAGCACCACCGGACTGCTCCTGGTCCGTGACGGCTCGACGGCACCGCCGCCGCTCACGCTCTGCACGAGGAGATCCTGCGCCGGTCCCAGAAAGAAGACGACGAAGAGCGTCGCCAGGGCGTTGAGGAGAAGGCTGCCGGCATTCAGCGCGCCGAGCACCTGCGTACGAAACGCCTCGAAGGCGAGAAGCAGGAAGATGACGCTGGAGGCCGCCACGTACGCAGCGATTCGGGCCCGTAACAGGAGCTGGTCGAAGGTGATCGGCCGCGCCTCGACCCCGACACCAAGCAGCACGATGATGCCTGCGTCGACGCCAGAGGCTTCGCTGATCTCGGCAGGCGTTCCCCATGACTGGGGACGGAGCGCCCGCCGGGCCAGTGGCCGGATGCGGGAGATGACGGGAAGCTGCAGTCCAAGCAGCCAGTCCAGGAGTGCCGCCAGGCCGACAGCCAGCAGCCCACCCACGCCAGCCGGCCGCCACCAGTCGGCTGTCCCCGCGGTCGATGCCTCGCGGGCGATGAGCCACACGCCGGTACCGAACACGAGGCCGCAGGCGCCAGCAATGCCGTACGCACGCCTGCGCGGCGCGAGGAGAACGACCGTGAGGACGACGCTTGTCAGCGAGGCGAGCAGAGCCAGTTGCGACGACGCGACGATGTCCATCTGTCCGCCCCCACCCTTGTGACGTCGCGCGTCGAGAAGGCGCTCGACGGCGACCGTTCGACGCGGGAACTCAAGCCCGGCCGGCGAACTCGCGCGTCTCTGTGTGGACGCGCACCTTCTCGCCTTCGTTGACGAAGAGCGGCACGCGCACCTCGAGGCCCGTCTCGAGTGTCGCGGCCTTGGTGACGCTGCCGCTCGCCGTGTCGCCGCGGCTGCCCATCTCCGTCTCCGCCACGGTCAACTCGACGATCACGGGCAACTGGAGCCCGATCGGGTTGCCGTTGAACTTCTGGACCTGCACCTCGAGGTTGTCGGTGAGCAGCAGCCTGTCGTCGCCGACGATGTCGTCGTTGAGCGTGAGCGTGTCGAACGTCTCGAGATCCATGAAGTGCAGCCCCGTGCCGTCGGCGAACTGGAACGACGCCGGCACCATGACCAGGTCGGGCTCCTTCAGCTTGTCCTGCGCCTTGAAGGTCTTGTCGAACACGGCGCGGTTCAGCAGGTTGCGCATCTTCACGCGCACGAGCGTCTGGCCGCCGCGTGCCGTTGGCCGCGACACATCGACGTCGAGCATGTGATAGGGCGCCTCTTCGAACTCGACGTACATCTTCCGCTTCAGATCGATAGCGGCAATCAATCCGGCCATGGTGCGTGGGGTCTCCGGGGATGCTGCGATGTGAGGGGGCGCGCCGCGCCTACTTCCAGCCCGTGCTCCGGCGCAGGAAGCGCGCGGGAATCACGGGCTTGGCGGGTTCGGCGGGTGCCGGCGCGTCGGCCGGTTCGCCCGAGGCGGCCTGGATCTCGCGTTCCAGCTCCTCGTCGTTGGGCAGGCCGGCCATCTGGTCGACGAACACCAGCGACTGCTGCGACGGGATCTCGAAGCGCTTGCCGCACGACGAACAGGTCACCTCGTCGTCCACGCGCAGCAGGTAGTCGCGCAGCTTGGCGAACTTCGCGCGGTCGACCTCGTCGGCACCGCCCGGCAGCCGGTCCTTCTTCGACCGCCGCACCCAGCGGATGCCGTACTCGTTCGTCCGCCGGCAGCGCGGACACTGGTGCCGTGCCTTGCGGGTCTCCGGCCGTTCGTTGAAGAAGGCGCGTTCGTCGAGGGCCATTCCGCTACCAGCGCAGCTTGCCTGGCGCGAACTCGTCGATCAGGTCCTTGTAGTACGGCGTCAGTTCCTGCACGTTCGGCCGCGCGTCGCCCTTCGAGTAGAGGTCGAAGCGGTTGAACGCCTTGACCCACTTCAGGCACTCGCGATCGGACTCGTTGGTGAGGTGCGTGTACGCACCTTCCTTGTGCCACGGGTAGAAGGAGTGGTAGCGCAGCGCGTAGAGACCGCCCTGCGGGATGTGGTCCTTGAAGACGTGGTAGATGTACTCGTCGTGCCCCCAGGACAGGTGCACGTTGTCGAGTCCGCAATGCGGCTCGTAGATGCCGTGCTCGGTCATGTACGCGGGGTTGGTCGAGTCGGCGTTGAGCTCGAAGAACTCTGGGTACACGCACTTGTCGGAGAAGCGGCAGCCCACGGGGAACGTGTCGCCCACGACCGCCCACTGCGGTTCGCCCCAGATGCACAGCACCTTGCCGATGTCGTGCACGAGGCCGGTGAACTGGAACCAGCGCGGCTGCCCGGCGGCGCGGAGCGCCTCGGCCGTCTGCATCGCGTGCTCGATCTGCGAGAAGTCGACGTCGGGGTCGCTGTCGTCCACGAGCTGGTTCATGTACTCGAGCGCTTCCCACACGGTCATCTCCATGCGGTCGAGCGACAGGTACTCCTTCTTCTTGGCCAGCACGAAGTCCAGCGTCTGATGCGTGTGGTTCAGCCGATAGAACTCGCGCACGCTGCTGCGTGCCTCCGCGGCGTAGTTGCGGAACTCCGCCGGCGCCTTGCCTTCACCTGCTTGCACGACCTGGGCCATGACCCCTCCTGAGGGTAAGATCATCAGTATAGAACGGCGGGTGCTAGGATCGGAAGGTCATGGATGTCAAGGTCCTCACCGAGTACGAGCAATCCAGCTTGTCGCAGCGCCAGCCGCTGCCCGAGCGGTACCTCGGGTTGTCCCTCGACGAGATGGATCGGCGCATCAGGGCCGCCAAGGCCGCCCTGGGCGACAGGCTCCTGATCCTCGGTCACCACTACCAGCGCGATGAGGTGCTCGTCCACGCCGACGTCGTCGGCGATTCGTGGAAGCTCTCGCGCGAGTGCAAGGCGCGCACGACAGCGGAGTACGTCGTGTTCTGCGGCGTCCACTTCATGGCCGAGAGCGCCGACATCCTCGGCGCCGATCACCAGAAGGTGTCGCTGCCCGACCTCGCGGCGGGATGCTCGATGGCCGACATGGTGGACATCGAACAGCTCGAGATGTGCTGGCGCGAGCTCGAGATGATGGGGATCACCGACGTGGTGCCCGTCACCTACATCAACTCCTCGGCCGCCATCAAGGCGTTCGTCGGCGAGCGCGGCGGCACCATCTGCACGTCGGGCAACGCCAGGGCGACGCTCGAATGGGCGTGGGCACGCAGCAAGCGGATCCTCTTCATGCCCGACCAGCATCTCGGCCGGAACACCGCGTGGAAGATGGGCGTGCCGCTCGAGCAGATGGTGGTCTGGGATCCGGAAGAGGTGGGCGGCGGCCACACCGCAGGTGACATGGAGGACGTGCGCCTCATCCTGTGGAAGGGCCACTGCTCGGTGCACACGCGGTTCACCGTGGCGCAGATCACGAACGTCCGCAAGCAGCACCCCGGCATCCGCGTCATCGTCCATCCCGAAGTACCGCTGCCTGTCGTGCAGGCGGCGGACGAGTCGGGCTCGACCGAGCACATCCTGAAGCGCGTTCGTGAATCACCGGCCGGTTCGGTGTGGGCCGTGGGCACCGAGATCCACATGGTCAACAGGCTGGCCAACGAAGTGGCGCCCGAGAAGACCGTCGTCACGCTCGATCAGTTCGGGTGCCTGTGCTCGACCATGTTCCGCGTGTCGCCGAACCATCTCCTGTGGGTGCTCGACGGCATGCTCGACGGTGTCGTCCACAACCAGATCGTCGTGCCCGAGGCCACCAAGCGCTGGGCTCGCGTGGCGCTCGACACGATGCTCACCATTCACTAGGCTGGAACAGGACGGGCCGTCGATCGCCGGCCATGGGCCGTCGGCCGTCGGCCTTCGTTGGCTTCATCACTCATTCAGGAGGTCACATGCCTTACGAACTGCCGCCGCTTCCGTACGCGCACAACGCGCTCGAGCCGTTCATCGACGAGTTGACGATGCAGATTCATCATGGGAAGCATCATCAGGCGTACGTGAACAACCTGAACGCCGCGCTCGAGAAGTATCCGGAACTGCAGGGCAAGCCGATCGATCAATTGATCGCCGGCCTCGACTCGATCCCAGAGGACATCCGCGGCGCCGTGCGCAACAACGGCGGCGGGCACGCGAACCACTCGCTGTTCTGGACGCTGATGGCGCCCAACGCGGGTGGCGCGCCGACGGGCGCGGTGGCCGAGGCGATCGACGCGAAGTTCGGATCGTTCGACGCGTTCAAGGAGGCCTTCGCCAAGGCAGCCGTCGGCCGATTCGGCAGCGGCTGGGCGTGGCTGATCAAGAGCGGATCGGGCGTGGAGATCGTCAGCACGCCGAATCAGGACTCGCCGGTGATGGAAGGGAAGACGCCGCTGCTCGGCATCGACGTGTGGGAGCACGCGTACTACCTGAAGTACCAGAACAAGCGTCCCGACTACATCGCCGCGTGGTGGAACGTCGTCAACTGGGACGCGGTCAACACGCTGTTCACCGCCTGACATCCAGCGCCACGCGCGCCCGTACGGTCGGGCCCGGAGGGCCGACCCTACCTATCGCCTCAGTGGGAGGGCCGGCTCTCCGAGCCCGGCCCTCACATGCCCGACCTTCCGCCGCCACTCGCTGTAGGCTGTACGCGGTCCATGTACAGCCTGTCGCTGCGTTTCCGCACTCTTGCCGTCGTGCCGGCGCTCGTCGTGTCGGTGTTCACGATCTCGAGCCACGCCATCCGACAGGACGCGCCCTCGCGCGCGCTGCATCTCCAGGTCCCCGACGGCTTCACGATCGAACGCATCGCCGGGCCGGAGTTGCTGTCGTATCCGATGTTCGGCGTCCAGGACGAGCGCGGCCGGCTGTTCGTGTTCGAGTCCACCGAACCGAACACGATGACGACCGAAGAGATGCTCGCGACGCCGTCGTACCACATTCGCGTGCTCGAAGACGTCGACGGCGACGGCACGTACGACACGAGCACGATGTACGCCGACAAGCTGCCGTTCCCGAAAGGCGGCGCGTTCGTCGATGGCAGTCTGTTCGTTTCGGCAGCGCCGGACCTGCTGCGCTTCAGGGACACCAACGGCGATCTCGTTGCCGACGAGCGCGAGGTGGTGCTCACCGGCTGGACGCTCAACGTCAACGGCGCGGCGATGGGCGGGCCGTTCCTCGGCCCCGACGGCTGGCTCTACATCACCGATGCCCGCCGTGGATTCCGCATCACGAGCAGGGAAGGGCAGACGCTGGAAGGCAAGGGCGCTCGCATCTGGCGCGTGCGTCCCGACGGATCGGGACTCGAGTGGATCGCCGGCGGCGGCTTCGACAACGCCACCGAGATCGCGTTCATGCCGTCGGGCGACACCATCGGCACGATGACCTACTTCCTCGATCCGCGCGACGGGCTCCGCGACGCGCTGATGCACTGGGTCGAGGGCGGCGTCTATCCGAAGCCGCACGAGTCGGTCGCCGCTGACAGGCTGCCACTCACCGGCGACTACCTGCCGCCGATGACGATGCTGGCGCGCGTGGCGCCATCGGGCGTGATGCGTTACAGGGGTGAGGCGTTCGGCGACGGCTTTCACGGCAACCTGTTCAGCGCGCAGTTCAACACCGGTCGCATCATGCGCCACATCGTCTCGCCGCGCGGCGCGACGTATCAATCCGACGACCTGCCGTTCATGACGGCGACCACGGCCGATTCGCATCCGACAGACGTGCTGCAGGATGCCGACGGCAGCCTGATCGTGATCGAGACGGGCGGCTGGTTCATCAAGGGCTGTCCGCTGTCGCGCGTCGCCAGGCCTGACGTTGCCGGCGGTATCTACCGCATTCGCCGCGCGGGCGCACCGAGCGTGTCTGATCCGCGTGGTCTGGACGTGCCGTTCGAAACGCTGACGCCGGCACGTCTCGGTGGGTGGCTTGCCGATCGCAGGCCTGTTGTTCGCGACCGCGCGATCGACGCGCTGGTGCGTGCCGGGGATGCCGCCGTCGCCACGCTGGCCGACGCACGACGCCTGGCGTCAGATGTCGAGGTGCGCGCAGCCGCGGTGTTCGCGCTGCATCGCATCGGCACGCCCGCGGCTCGCGAGGCGGTGCGCAACGCCCTTGGCGATCGTGATCCCGACGTTCGCGTGGCTGCCGCCCGCAGCGTTGGACTGGCGCGCGACGCGGCCGCACTGCCCGCGTTGCTGCGTGCCGTCGTGACGGACGCGCCTGCCGTACGGCGGCAGGCCGCGACGGCACTCGAGCAGATCGGCCAGCCCGAGGCCGTGCCGGCGTTGTTGAAGGCCGCGCAGGATCCCGCCGATCGGTTCGTCGAGCACGCGGTGATTCACGCGCTCATCGCATTGCGACAGCCAGCGCCGCTCGTCACCGCGCTTCAGTCGACCTCACATGCCGAACGTCGCGCCGCACTCATCGCGCTCGATCAGATGCCGGGGACCGATCCGGTCACGCGCCCGCATCTGCGGCAGGAGGACGTCAGACCTTTCCTCGCGTCGAAGGACGAGGCGTTGTGGCGCACGGGCATCTGGGTGGCCTCGCACCATCCGGGATGGTCGGAACTGATCGTGACGGGTGTGCGTGCGCGACTCGACGCGCCGGGGCTCACCGACGCAGACGGGATCATGCTCCGCGACGTCATGGTGAGCGTGTGCCGCGACGATGCTGTCCAGCGGTTGATTGCGGCGGACGCCAGCGGCATTCGGGCGACGATCGTGTCCGATGTGATCCGGTCGTGTCCTGTTGCGAAGATGCCGCCCATCTGGATCGATGCCCTGCGCAGGCAGATGGCGAGCGCCGACGCGGACGTGCGTGCCCGTGCGATCCGGCTCGTGGCGGCGCGGCGCATCGAGGCACTTGCCGGCGACCTCGCTCGCATCGTGGGTGACTCGTCGCTTCCGCAGTCGCAACGCGTCGAGGCGATGGACGCGCTGATCCTCGTGCGCCCTGCCATCGACGAAGCGACGTTCGGCTGGCTCACGTCGCGACTCGATACCTCGCAACCGGCACCCGTGCGTCAGCAGGTGGCAGGCATTCTGGCGCAGGCCGCGCTCACCGATACGCAGCTCATCGCGCTGGCCGAGAGACAGCTCGCGACAGCGGACGCGTTCGTGTTGCCGCGACTCGTTGCGGCGTTCGATCGCAGCACGAGTGAGCCGGTTGGTCTCGCACTCGTGAAGGCGCTCGCGCGATCAACGGATCGACTCGACGTCCTCTCGGAGCCGGATCTCGCAGCGCGGCTGGCGAAGTTTCCGGAGCCTGTCGGCAGGAGTGCGGCGCCGCTGATGGTCGCGTTGCGTCAACGGCAGAACGCAAGGTTGAAGCGGCTCGAGTCGATCGACGGCGGTCTCGGCCGCGGCGACATCGACGCCGGACGACGGCTGTTCTTCGGGAAGGCGACGTGCTCGACCTGTCACGCGGTGGGGCAGCAGGGGACGACGTTCGGGCCCGACCTGAGCAACATCGGCGAGATCAGATCGCGTCACGACATCCTCGAAGCGATCCTCTATCCGAGCGCCAGCTTCGCGCGCGAGTACGAGACATGGCGTGTGCGGACGAAGTCGGGAGAGAACACGGGCGTCATCAAGGAGCAGTTGGCCGATGCGATCGTGATCGAAACAGGCCCGGCTGCGTCAGTGCGGATTCCGCGCGCGGCGATCGTGGCTGTCGAACCCGTCGAGTTCTCGGCGATGCCGCCAGGCCTGGAGCAGATCCTGAGCGCGGCAGAGCTCGCCGACCTGATGGCCTATCTCGAAGCGCTGCCGGACCCGTTCGATCGCAGGAAGCCGATGTAGCCGCTGGACGCGTCCCGCGGATCAATACAAGACCACCGTCACGCGTGTGCCGGCGTCGATGCGCGTCACGCCTGTGGGCACTTCGATGTATCCGTCCGCGTCGGACAGGCTCGTCACGTCTCCCGAGCCCTTGAACATGGGCACGGCGTCCTCACCATCGAGCCGCACGGGATGGATCTGCAGGCGATCCATGGGAGAGGTCAGCGTACGCGTCAGCGTTGCCTGACGCGTGATCGATGTGAGAGGAGGAAGGTTCGCGAGCTGCCGCACGAGCGGTCGCAGCAGCAGGTACGCGTTCGAGAGGCACGACGTCGGGTTGCCCGGCATCGCCAGCACGAGCTGACGTCCGATGCGCGCGAACGCGGTCGGCTTGCCCGGCTTCACGGCAATGCCATGGAACACCACCTCGCCGCGTTCGGCGAGGATGTCGCCGCACAGGTCGCGCTCGCCGACCGACGATCCGCCGGAGCACACGATGAGGTCAGCATCAGCGGCGGCATCGAAGGCCGCGCGCCAGGCGTCGATCGTGTCGCGCACCAGCGGCAGACGTCGCACGTCGGCACCGTTGGCCTCGCAGATCGCCGCGAGCATCACGCGATTCGAATCGTAGATGTGTCCGTGCGCGGGTGTGCCGGCGTGTTCGGACGCATCGAGAAGCTCGTCACCACTCGCGATCAGCGCAACGACGGGACGACGGAACACGGCAAGCGCGCGCAGTCCGAAAGAGGCGGCTACGCCGAGTCGTGCCGGTGTCAGGACGTCGCCGCGGCGCAGGACGATCGCGCCTGTCTCGACGTCGTGCCCGCGCCTCACGATGTGATCGCCTTGCGTGGCCGGGAGCGTGAAGCGGACGCGCGCCTCGTCGCGGTGGGTGCGCTCCACCATCACGACGGCGTCGGCGCCCGTGGGCACGGGCGCACCCGTGGCGATGTCCACGCACGAACCGTTGGTGACGTCGGCGTCAGGCCCGGTGGCCGGTCGCGCGTGGCCCACCAGATCCAGCCACACGGGATGCGCATCTGACGCCTGTGTCAGATCGTCCGAGCGCACCGCATAGCCGTCCATCGCCGACTTGTCGAAGCCGGGCACGTCGAACGGTGCCGGCACATCCTCTGTCAGTACGCGCTCCTTCGCATCGTTCAGAGCACACGGTTCGCGATCGGTGACTGGCGTGATGGCCTCGTCGATCAGGCGCTGCGCCTCGTCCAGTGACAGTACGTCGCCGAACGGCCGCATCCCGCCGAAAGACGAGGGGGTGGTCATCTCCGCCGGCACGCTTCGCGCACCATGTGACCGAGCTCGGGCAGCACCAGTTTCTCCATGGCCAGGCGGACGGCAGGCTCGGATCCGGGCAGGACGATGACGACGCGGCACTGCGAGACGCCGGCACACGCGCGACTCAGCATGGCGGCGGGGCCGATTGCCTGGTAACTCAACATGCGGAACAGTTCGCCGAAGCCGGGGATCGGCGTGTCGAGCATCGTGGTGATGGCGTCGTACGTCGTGTCGCGCGGCGCGATGCCCGTCCCACCCGTGGTCACGATGACGTCCACCTCGTCGCGCGCGCGCTGCGATTGCACCCAGCGCTGGACGGCGCTCGGGTCGTCCTTCACGAGGCCGCGCCCGACCACCTGGTGCCCGTGCTGTTCGAGCAGCGCGACGAGGAGGCTGCCGCCTGAATCCGTATCGAGCGTGCGCGTGTCGGAGACCGTGAGGACCGCGCAGCGGACCGACGCCGGTGCGTCAGCGCGGTGTTCCGTGAGTGACACGACGCCATTATGGCAGGGCGCCGCGCGCGGTGGCTGGCGGCGGATGGTTGTGGTACACTCCGTTTTCTGTGCCGCGTCGCCCGGTCCCTCCCGGGTGCGCTGCCGCCGCCCGAAGCGCCCTTAGCTCAGCTGGATAGAGCGTCTGGCTACGAACCAGGAGGTCGCACGTTCGAATCGTGCAGGGCGCACCATCCTCACTTCGTTCGTCAGGCGCCCCCTGCACGATGTCAGCTGCAGTCGCCTCGCCTCACGGCTCGGCGCCTCGCAGTCGAATCGT
>CAYRAE010000049.1:0-13716 GCA_964422175.1 uncultured Luteitalea sp.
GGCACGTCGGTGGAGGAGGTCAATCGTCTCGTCAAGCAGTTCCTCGACATGAAGAAGATGATGAAGATGATGGGCGGGCTGGCGGGTGGCAAGGGCGGCGGGAAGCTGCGCAGACAGTTCGGCATGATGAAGGCCGCCGTGCAGGCGCAGCGGTCGCTGCGGTAGGAGAGGTCAAGAGAGAGCAGATGCTTACCATTCGGCTGCGCCGTCAGGGCGCCAAGAAGTCCCCGTTCTATCGCATCGTGGTCATCGAGTCGGCCAACGCCCGTGAGGGCGCGTTCGTCGAGATCATCGGCCACTACAACCCGCGCCAGACGCCGGAGGCCCTCGTGATCGATCGCGAACGCCTGCAGCACTGGCTGAGCGTGGGCGCGCGGCCGTCCGATTCGGTGCGCACGCTCGTCAAGCGCACGCCAGTGGCGGCGCCCGCCGAGGCGGCCGCGCCGGCGGCGACGGCCTAGATGGGCGACGCGCGCCAGCTCGTGGAGGTCGTGGCCCGCGCGCTGGCCGACGACCCCGCGCAGGTGACCGTCACGGAGGCCGAACATCGCGGCGTGGCGGTGCTGGACGTCTACATGGCGCCCGGCGAACTCGGACGGCTGATCGGACGGCAGGGCCGCACGGCGCAGGCGATCCGCACGTTGGCGCAGGCCACCGTCGGCGACGGCCGCAAGGTGCAGGTCGAGTTCCGCGACGGCGCGCCCAGGCGCTGACGGCCGTGGATCGCTGGGAAGACATGGTGCTGGTCGGCCGGTTCGGCCGTCCGCACGGGTTGAAGGGCGAGGTGCTGATCCTGCCCGAGACCGACTTCCCGGAGTTGCGCTTCGCCGTGGGGGCGACCGTGTATGCCAGGCGTGGCGATGCGGTCGTGGCGCTCGAGATCGATCGGTCGCGCGTGCACGCCGGGCGGCCGCTCGTCGGCTTCGCGGGGCTCGAGGCGATCGAGGACGTCGAAGCGCTCGGGCGCGGCGATCTGAAGATTCCCGAGGCGGCGCTCGTGCCGCTGCCGGAGGGCGAGTACTACTGGTACCAGTACGTCGGGGCACCCGTGCAGACGGAAGCCGGCGACGCGATCGGCACCGTGGTGCGAGTCGAGCCGACGGGCGGATCGGGCGTGCTGATCGTGGCGCGCGGGCAGGAGGAAGTGCAGGTCCCGCTGACGCCGGCGTTGTGCCCGGTGCTGCGGCCGGACCTGATCGTGGTGCGGCCGCCGGACGGGCTGCTGGACCTGAACACCCCGGGGCCGGAGCGGCGTGCGCATCGACATCGTGACCATCTTCCCCGCCATGGTGCGGGCCGGCGTGCAGGACGGGGTCCTCGGCCGGGCGGTGGCCAACGGCCTGATTGACCTGCAGGCGCACGACCTGCGGGATTTCACGTCAGACCGCCACCAGGTGGTCGACGACACGCCGTTCGGCGGCGGGCCGGGCATGGTGCTGAAGCCGGAGCCGTTCTTCCGCGCCGTGGAGCACCTGCGGGAGACGCGGGGCACGCCCGATGCGGTGCTGTTGCCGTCGCCACAGGGGCGGCGCTTCACGCAGGCGGTGGCCGAGGAGTACAGCCGCCGGAGTCACCTGGTGATTCTGTGCGGGCGGTACGAAGGGGTGGACGAGCGGGTGAGTGCGGCGCTGGTCACCGAGGAGGTGTCCATCGGCGACTTCGTCCTCTCGGGAGGGGAGTTGCCGGCGCTGGTGCTGGTGGACGCCGTGGCGCGGCTGGTGCCCGGCGTGGTGGGAGACGCGGAGTCGGTGGTGGCCGATTCCTTCACGCGCGGGTTGCTGGATCACCCGCACTACACGCGGCCGGCGAGTTTTCGCGGCCTCGACGTACCCGAGGTGCTGTTGTCGGGGCACCACGGCGAGATTGCACGCTGGCGACGCCAGCAGGCCCTGCGGCGCACGTATGACCGGCGCCCGGACCTGTTGCGCGACGAGGCGCTGACCGACCAAGAGCGAACATGGCTGGCTGCATGGATGGCCAGCGAGAAGAACGGAGCAGAGTCATGACCCCGATTGAAGCCATCGAATCCGCGCAGCTCACCCAGCGGCCGGCCGTCAAGTCCGGTGATACCGTCCGCGTGCACGTCAAGGTGCGCGAGGGTGACAAGGAGCGCATCCAGGTGTTCGAGGGGCTCATCATCGGCATGCACCGCGGCAGCACGCGGGCCTCGATCACGGTGCGCAAGGTGTCGTTCGGTCAGGGTGTCGAGCGCATCTTCCCGCTGCACTCGCCGGTGATCGACAAGATCGAGGTCGTGCGCACCGCGAAGGTCCGCCGCGCCAAGCTGTACTTCCTGCGCGCGCTCCGCGGCAAGGCCGCCCGCATGAAGGACGCGACGCGCAAGACCGCTCCGCAGGCCTGACGCAGGCTCGAAGGGCCGGACACCCAGGGCCGGCCTTCGAGCCGGTCCTCCCGGCGTATCCATGGCTGTCCGCTTTCCGCGCACGCGGCCATCGGCCCGCCGCAACATCGAGAACGCGCTGCGCCGCGCGGGCTACGGCGCCGTGGCTGGCGTCGACGAGGTGGGCCGCGGCTGTCTCGCCGGGCCCGTCACCGCCGCCGCCGTCGTGCTGGATCCCGCCAGGCCCATTGCCGGCCTGCGGGATTCGAAGCTCCTCTCCGCCGACGCGCGCGACCGCCTGTACGACCTCATCCTCCGCCGCGCGCTCGCCTGGCGCGTGGCCTCCCGGCCGGTCGCCGATATCGATCGCCTCAACATCCATAAGGCGTCGCTGGCCGCCATGCGCGAGGCAGTGTTGGGATTGACCCCTGCGGCCGATTACGTGCTCGCGGACGGCTTTGCCATCCCAGACCTCCCGGTTCCTCATGAGGGCCTCGTGAAGGGCGACCGCCGATGCGCCTGCATCGCGGCCGCCTCGATCGTCGCCAAGGTCACCCGGGATCGTCTGATGATGGCGCTCGATCAGGAGGATCCCCGGTACGGCTATGCCCGGCACAAGGGCTATGCGACCGAGGAGCACCTGGCGGCCATCCGCCAGCACGGGTTGAGCGATGCGCACAGGCGGTCGTTTCGCCAGCCCACCTTGTTGGACTTGTTGAACGACGCACGACCGGCTTCTGATGAGCAACCGCGAGGAATTGACCGCCCTGGCTGACAAGGCACTCCGCCAGGGGCGCGTGGACGAGGCCATCGGGCACTACCAGGTGCTGGCGCAGATGACGCCCGTCGACTGGGGCGTGGTCAAGCAGCTCGCCGACCTGCTCGAACGCGCCGGCCAGCGCGAGGCGGCCGCCAGTCAGTTCGCGCGCTGGGCCGACTACCTCTTCGAAGAAGGCTTCCACTCGAAAGCCGCCGCACTCTACAAGAAGGTCCTCAAGCTCGATGCCGCCGACGAGCACGCGCTGTGGCAGCTCGCGGAGGTCTCCGTCGCGCTCAAGCTCCGGGCGGACGCGCGCGTGGCGTACCAGCGCGTGGCGGACATGCGTGCCCGTCGCGGCGACACGTCGGGCGCGAGTCTCGCGCGCGAGCGTCTCGCCACCCTGGATGCCGGGCCGGCCACCGCGCCCGCCACGGGCTCGCCCCGGATGTTCCCCCTCCCCGAACCCACGCCGGCCATCGTCGACGCGGCGCCCGAACCACCTGCGGCCCATGAATCCGAACCGGACGATGTGCGGGCGGCTGGGGAGCCCGCACCGCACGACGCAGGGGCGGACGTTGTGGCCGCCCGCGAAGCCGCCGCTCCGGAAACGCCGGCCGAACGCCTCCTGCGATTGCGCGCCGACGCGGAATCGGCGGACTCCGCGCGGGACGCTGATGCCTGGCGGCGCTGGCAGGCCGTGCTCGACGCCGATCCCACCGACGATGGCGTCCGATTGCGCCTCGCGCAGGCCGCCTGCGATCGCGGTGACATCGAAGCCGCGTCGCGACTCGCCGCGCTGCTCGACGCGTCGACGATTCCCGTACTCGCCGTGCTGGTCGAGATCGCATCGCGCCAGCATCGACACGACACGATCGACAGGCTGGTGGCGGGCCGTCTCCATGCCGGCGCGTCGACGGAGATGCTCATCGAGCTCGTCGATCGCGTGGTGTCGCGCGACCGTGGTGCGGCGCGTGCGGCGGTCGCCTCCGCCGTGGCGGCGTGGTCCCGTGCGGGACGAGCGACACGCGCGATCGCCGTGCTCGCCCACGGTGCCGCGGGAGGCTGGCTGTCGACGGCGCAGCATCTTCGCTGGGTCGAGTTGTGCGTCGAGGACGATCTGGCATCGCTCGGCACCGCACAGTGCGCGCTCGGCAGGGTCTACCTGACGGAAGGACGGCTGGCCGAGGCACGCGCCATCGCCGAAGACGTCGTCCTGCGCGAGCCCGCGTCAGCCGTCGCGCGCGAGCTGTTCGTCGACGTGCTGACCGCGCAGGGTGTCGACAACCCCTGGCGGGTACTCGATGACCTGGTGGCACCGCCAGCCGTCGTGGAGCGATCCGCGCCTGAGCCCGTGGCGCCGCCGGAACCGCTGGCGACGTCGGTCGAGGACGTCATCGCGCTCGCGTTCGACGACGAACCGGCGTACGCGCCACCGACGCCTGCACCAGAGCCGTCACCAGCACCGGTATCGAGCTCCGTGTTCGACTGGGCCGACCTCCTGGGCCGTGATGTTCCTGCGTCTCGCCTGTCGCCGCCGCCGCCCGACGAGACGCCGGCAGCCGACGATGTCGGGCTCCTGTCGTGGCTCGGTTCACAGGAGGCGCCGTCGGCACCAGCTGATTCGTTCGACAGCGCTTACGAGTTCGTGCAGGACGCGCGTGAGAACGAGATGGTCGAGGAAGACGACGAGGTCCACGAGGCGCATGAGGACCATGAGGACCACGAGGCAGATGAGCCGGAGATCCTGACCGCGGTCGACGAACCCCAGGAAGACGAGGAGGAGGTCGAGGCGGCGGAAGCGGTCGAGGACACGTCGTGGATCGATGTCGTTCCGGTCGAGCCCACGGGCGATTCCGCGATGGCGGAGGTGGTGACCATCGACGAGGAGATCGACCTCACGGACCTGCTCGATCAGCTGAAGCAGTGGGATCCGGCCCTGCCCGAACCGCTGCGCCCCGTGAGAGACAGCGCCCCGGAGCCTGCCTCGTCGGAGCCGGAACCCGCGATGGAACTCTCGCCGGAATCGGGGTCCGAGCTCGAACCTGAGCCCGTCCCTGCCGTCGATCCCGAGCCTGTCGTCGGGATGACACACATGGTCGCGCCGCTCGGGGACTGGACGGGCGCCGATGAACCCGGCATCGAGGAACTGCCTGTCGACCTCGCGCCGCCGCCCGCCGACGAGGGGCGGACGGAGCTCGATGCCGTCTTCGCCGATCTGCAGCAGCGGCACGGTGACGACCGCACGGTAGCCGAGCAGCAGCTCGCCGCAGGGCGCGTGTTCCTGGCGGCGGGTCTGGCGTCGGAGGCGGCGCGTGCCTTCGAGCGTGCGTCGGCCGAGCCGCGCATGTGCTTCGAGGCGGCGCACGTGCTCGCGCAACTGCACCGCTCCCGCGGACAACTCGTCGAAGCCGTCGCGTGGTACGAACGGGCGGCCGAAGCGCCGGTGCCCGATGCTGCGGTGAAGCACTCGGTGCTGTACGATCTGGCGGAGTCGCTTGAGTCGCTCGGTGAGTCCGAGCGTGCGCTGGGCGTGCTGCTGGATCTGCTGTCGCAGGTCGAGGACTATCGTGATGCGCGCCCGCGGCTCGACCGGCTGCTGCGCGTCGATGCCGGAGGCTAGTCGTTTCCCTGTTCAGTCGCGTGCTGCTGTCGCTCTACCTGCTCGAGGCGGGGCTGCTGCTGATCCTGGCGCCGTGGACGCAGTTCTGGGACCGCAACTACTTCTCGGCCTTGCTGCCGAGGATGGCGGCGTTCATGACGCATCCGTACGTGCGGGGCGCCGTCACCGGCGTCGGCATCGTGAGCGTGGTTGCGGCGCTCGTCGAGATCGGGGTGATGCTCACGCGTCGCCGCGCCGCGCCGCACGTGCCCGGTGCATGAGCGCGGATCGGGCCCGACTGGCATGTGGCCGCCCCGCACCATTGTCGTCACCGATCGTCGCCGGCTGTCCGGCGGTTCGAATCGCGAGCAGGAGTCGGCGCTCGTGGCGTTCGTGGCGGCCGTCGCGGCAGCAGGCGTGGATGTCGTGCAGATCCGCGAGCGTGAGTGGGACGATGGCACACTGGTGCGCGTCACGCACGAGGTGATGCGGGCGACCGCCGGGAGCGGGTGCGAGGTGTTCGTGAACGAGCGGGCGCACGTCGCCGTGGCCACCGGTGCGCACGGCGTGCACCTGCGCAGTCATGGCATGCCGGCCGCGCGCGTACGTGCTGCATGGCCGGCGGGATTGCGCATCGGCCGGTCGGTACACGCGCGCGACGACGTGGCTGTCGCGGATGGCGTTGACGTGGCCCTGTTCGGCACCGTGTTCCCGTCCGTGTCGAAAGGCGGCGACGCGGCGATCGCCGGCGTGGCGGCTCTTGCCGCATGGGTACGCGCTGCAGACGCGACGCCTGTCGTGGCCATCGGCGGCATCGACGTGGGACGATGCGCCGCGGTGCGGGCCGCTGGTGCGTGTGGCGTGGCCGGCATCGACGTGTTCGTGCGGGCATGGGAACAGCGCGGCGCCGCACTGGCGTCGCTGGTGAGGGAGATGCACGCGGTGTTTGGAGAGCGGGAGCGACATAGTGACCGTTGGTGAGCGTTTGCGCGAGGCGCGGGAGCGCCAGAAGGTCTCGCTGCACGCCATTGCAGAGAAGACCAACGTGTCGGCCCGTTTTCTCGAAGCGATCGAGAAGGGGCAGTTCGACAAATTGCCCGGCGGCATCTTCACGCGCGGGTTCATCAGGTCCTACGCCGTACAGGTTGGCCTCGATCCCGATGCGATCGTCGCGCAGTTTCTGGCCGACGAACCGAGCCAACGCGATGACGACATCGACGAGGCGCCACGTCCGAGCCGTGAAGGTGCGCCGGTGGCCACGATGCTGCTCGTGGCCGTTGGCGTGATCGCGGCAGTGCTGCTGCTGGTCTACGTCCTGAGGCCCGACTGGATCGGCATCCGCTCCGCGCCGGTGCGCGAATCGACGTCGGCCGAGGTACGGCCTTCATCGGACGCCCCTGTGGCGTCGCTGCCCGAGACGCCGGCATCGCCCGCGCCCGTGGCCGTGCCGATCTCGGACGTGCCGGCGCAGGACGGGTCCGCGCAGCCCGGCACCAGTGGTCCGTCGCAGGGTACGAGTACGGCTGACGCGCCGATGTCACCGCTGCGGCTCGTGATCGCACCCACGGGGCGCTGCTGGGTGCAGGTATCGGCCGATGGCCAGATGCGCGTGGCGCGAGAAGTCAGCGCCGGCGAACGTATCACCGTCGACGCGTCGGACCGGCTGAGCATCACCGTTGGCGATGCGGGGAGCTTCGCGTACGAATTGAATGGCCGGCCGGGCACGTCGCTCGGCACCGCCGGACGCGTGGCGCGCGCCACGATCGTGCCGTCCACCGTCGCGCAGTTCCAGGTGCCGTAGTCCGTGCCCTTCGGCGTCTCGTCGCCCATCGTCGATGTGTTCGGGCGAGGCCAGGTGCCTCGCGATGTGCGCCTCCTGGCCGCGCGCGGACAGGTCAGTGCGGATGGTGTGGACAGGCTCGTCCTGCTCGCGATGATGGCCGAAGACGAGGACGGCGAAGTGGCGACGCTGGCAGCGGCCACCATCGACGGCTTGCCGGCATCGGCGGTACGCGATTTCATCAGCCGCGATGGCGTCCCCGCCGAACTGCGCGCGTGGTACGAGGCGCGGTGCGGTGAGCCGGTGTCCGTCGCCGTCGCCGATCCGATCGACCCGCCGGTCGATCAGTCACCCGGTGTAGCCGCCGAACTGCCCGCCTTCGCCGACGTCGACGCCGCGGCAGGCCATCCGGCGGTCATCGCCGAGGGCGAATCGGATGACGTTGCAGAACCGACGGACGCCGAAGTCGAGGCACTGGTCGCCGAGCCGCTGCCCGAGGACGAAGAGGACGCGCACCAGCTCCTGACGTCGCTGCCGGTACCGAAGAAGCTGAAGCTCGCCACGCTCGGCCGTCGCGAGCAGCGCGCCATCCTGATCCGCGATCCGAACCGCCTGGTGTCGACGGCCGTGTTGGGCAGTCCGAAGCTCACGGAGACGGAAATCGAGAACTTCTCGCGGATGCAGAACGTGTCCGACGAGGTGCTGCGAATCATCGGCACGAGTCGCGTGTGGACGAAGAACTACGCGGTGGTGTCGTCGCTCGTGAGGAACCCGCGCACGCCGACGGCGATCTCCCTGCCGCTGCTCGGCCGCCTTGCCGAGCGCGACGTGAAGGGGCTGACGGTGAACCGCAACGTCCCCGAGAGCGTCCGTCTCGCCGCCCGCAAGCAGCTCGACGTGCTCCAGTCACGCAAGTCGTAGACATCGGACCGGCAAACCCAGCGACCACCATTCCCGGCATCGCGGCATTCCCGGCATCCCGGCATTCCCGGTATTCCCCTACACGTGTCGTCGACTGCGTCGGAGCGAGCGGCGCAGCTGGTCGAGGGGGAGACAATTCAGGACGTCGCCGGGCGTGAGCCAGGCGCGGCGGGCGGTGAACGTGGCCCAGTGCAGGTGCTCGAAGCCTGCCACGGCGTGCGCGTCGCTGGACAGCACGATCTTCACGCCGCGATCGCGCGCCAGGCGCGCGTGGACGTCGTTCAGGTCGCGACGATGCGGCTGGCCGTTGATCTCCATGGCCACGCCCAGATCAGCCGCGCGCGCGATCATGGCTTCCATGTGGACGGCGCTCGCCTCACGACGGAGCAGCATGCGCCCTGTCGGGTGTCCGAGCACGTCCACGTACGGACACTCCAGTGCGCGGAGCACACGCTCGGTCATGCGCGCCGGTTCCTGCGACAACCCGGAGTGCACCGACGCAATGACGATGTCGAGCTGCGCGAGACAGTCATCGGCCAGATCCATCGTGCCGTCGGCGCGAATGTCGCATTCGATGCCGGCCAGCAGCGTGATGCCTTCGACCTCGTCGTTGCAGGCCCGGATCGCGGCCGCGTGGGCCAGCGCGCGTGTCTCGTCGAGCCCGTTGGCCATCGCCAGGGCCTGGCTGTGGTCGGTAATCGCGAGATAGCTCAGGCCGGCGTCACGCGCGGCGAGCGCCATCGCGCGAATCGTGTCCTTGCCGTCGGTGGCCGTCGTGTGGCAGTGCAGATCGCCGCGCAGGTCCGCACGCTCGACGAGAAGCGGCAGCCGTCCGTCGCGTGCGGCATCGAACTCACCGCGTTGCTCGCGGAGTTCCGGCGCGATCCACGGCAGGCCCAGCGCCGCATAGATCTCCGCTTCCGTCTCCCCGGCTACACGCGTCTCATCGTCCACGCGGAACAGACCGTACTCGTTCAGCTTCAGACCCTGACGCAGCGCGCGATCCCGCAGTTCGATGTTGTGTGCCTTGCTGCCCGTGAAGTACTGCTGCGCCGCGCCGCGCGATTCGACAGGGACGAGACGCAGATCGGCCTGCAGTCCCTTCGAGAGACGGACGCTGCTCTTGGTCGGCCCGTGTCCGAGCACGCGCTCCACGCGCGGGAACGACACGAAGTGCGTCATCACGTCGGGCGGGGCGCCGGTCGCGAGCACATCGAGATCGCCGCACGTCTCGGCACCGCGCCGCAGGCTGCCCACGAGATCGAACGTGGCGTCTGGACACGCGGCACGCAGGTGGGTGAGCAGCGCGTGTGCCTGCTGCCACACCTCCGAGGCGAGGTACCTCCCTGCGAACGTGTCGTGATCCTCGATGGCCCTGGCGAGCGCGGCCTCCTTGCCGGCACCCATGCCTTTGACGCTGCGGATCGTGCCGGCGGTGAGTGCGGCACGGAGGTCGTCGATCGACCCGATGCCGAGCTCGCGGTACAGCAGCGCCACCGTCTTCGGACCTACACCCTGCAATCGCCACACGTCGAGCAGGCCCGTCGGGAACTCCGCCGCCAGTTCCCGATGGAACGACGATCCGCCCGTCGCGACGAGTTCCTCGATGCGTGCGGCGATGTCCTTGCCGATCCCCGGCAGGGCGCGAAGGTCGGCAGACGTGAAGTCCGCGACGCGTTCGCCGGTATCGCGAATCACCTGTGACGCGTTTCGATACGCGCGGATCTTGAACGGGTTGTCACCCCGGATTTCGAGCAGGTCGCCGATCTCGGCAAGGACGCGGGCGATGGCGGTGTTTTCCAAGGCAGGACGCAGGTGCGCACGTGTCGGGCACGCAATCGCGCCATTATAATGACGCGTCCGGCACGGCACGGCCGGACCTCCTCGATGAACCAGCGCGACAGACGAAGGCAGGTGGGGCAGTTGCTGCTGGCGGGATTCAGCGGCCACGCGATTCCCGTCGAACTACGCGCGCTCGCACGCGAGTTCGACATCGGCGGCGTCGTGTTGTTCTCCCGCAACGTGGCCGAGCCGGCGCAGGTGGCGGAACTGGCGCGCGAAGCGCAGGAACTGTCGCGCACGCCGGTGTGGGTGGCCATCGATCAGGAGGGTGGCCGCGTACAACGCGTGAAGGCGCCGCTCACGCTGTGGCCACCACCGGCAACGCTCGGCAGGGCAGACGACGTCGAGCTGACCCGCCGTTTCGCGCGTGCGCTGTCGCGCGAGTTGCGCGCGATGGGCATCACCTTCAACTTCGTCCCCGTGCTCGACGTGTTGACGCGACGCGATAATCCGGCAATCGGCGATCGTGCGTTCGCCGAGACCGCTGACGTCGTGGCACGCCACGGCGTGGCAACGATCGAGGCCCTGCACGCCGAAGGCATGCCTGCGTGCGCGAAGCACTTCCCGGGGCATGGCGAGGCAGCTGTCGACTCGCACAACGAGCTCCCCGTGGTGGACCTCCCGCCGGACAGGCTCGAACGCGTCGAGTGGAAGCCCTTCATGGAGGCATTCGCGGCGGGGCTCGACGCAGTGATGTCGTGTCACCTCCTCATTCCCAGCCTCGACGAGCGCAATCCCGCAACGCTCTCGGAAGCCGTGATCACCGGACGGCTCCGTGGTCAACTCGGCTTCGACGGCCTCGTGTTCACCGACGACATGGACATGAAGGCGATCGCCTTGCACGTGGAACCGGGAGACGCAGCGGTTCACGCGGTATCGGCGGGGTGCGATGCGATCCTGCAGTGCGGTGGCGATCTGGATCGCGTGGCGGCGGCACTCGAAGGGCTGGTGCATGCCCTCGAAGCCGAGACGCTCTCGCCAACGCGCGTGGACGAGGCGCTCGCGCGGCACGAGGCGCTCAAGGCGCGGTACCTGTCAGACTCGGCGCGTCGTCACGCACCGGCACTACCTTCGCTGCGAGAGGTGATCGGATCGGCGGAGCACGCCGCGATCGCCGAGCAGATGCGGCAGTTCGCGTGACGGCGCTCAGGCCATTCGTGCGTCCGCGTCGGCTTCGTGCCGGCGATCGCGTGGCGCTGCTCACGCTGGCGAGCCCGTCACGCGATACGGATGTCGAGGCCGGCGCCGATGAATTGCGTGCGCTCGGCTTCGAGCCTGTGGTGATGGCACCGCCGGCTCACATCACGGCGTCTGGTGCTCCGTACGTGGCCGGTGCACCCGATGCCCGTGCCACGCAGCTGCGATCGGCGCTCGCCGATCCCGATGTGCGTGCCGTTATCGCGGTGCGTGGCGGATACGGCTCCGCACAGCTGCTCCCATTCCTCGACATCGACGATCTGCGTGCGTCGCGCACGCTCGTGATCGGCTACAGCGACATCACGGCGTTGCTCGATGTGGCCACCGGTCACGCGGGACTCGTCAGCATCCACGGGCCGATGGCGGAAGGTCGTCTCGCGCGTGGTCCCGACGCGTACGATCGCGACAGCTTCCTCCGCCTGACCATGGATCCCGTAGCGTTCGGCCGTGTCGACACCACCGGTGCGCGCATCATTCGTCCGGGCGACACAGCGGGCGTCCTGCGAGGCGGCACGCTCACGCAACTGGCCGCGTTGCTCGGGACGCCGTGGGCGTTCACGGCCGCCGAGCGGACGGTCCTGTTCGTCGACGAGGTGAACGAGCGTCCGTATCGACTCGATCGCCTGTTGTGGCAATTGCGCGCGGCGGGCGTGCTTGCGCACGTCACGGGCATCGTCTTCAACGAACTGCCGGGGTGTGACGAGCCCGGCGGCGCACTCACGGCACTCGATGCCGTCAGGTCGGGGCTGGAAGGCTTCGTCGGTCCGATCGTGGCGGGCGTGGCGAGCGGACACACGGCACGGCCGATGCTCAGCCTGCCGTTCGGCGTGCGGGTCACGCTCGCCGCCGCAGACGATGTCGTGCTGTCGATCGACGAGTCCGCCGTCGAGTGACGAGGAGACCATCGTGCACATCCACCTGATCGGCGTGGCGGGGACCGCGATGGCGACGCTTGCCGCTATGCTCCAGCGGCAGGGTCACCGCGTCACGGGATCGGACGCCGGCGTGTATCCGCCGATGAGCGACTTCCTGCGCGCGGAGCGGATCGAGGTCTTCGACGGCTACGACGCGGCGCACGCCGATCCCGACGCCGATCTCATCGTCGTCGGCAACGCCATCTCGCGGGGGAATCCGGAGCTGGAGGTCGTGCTGTCGCGGCGTCAGCGGTACTGCTCGCTACCCGAGCGCATCCGCGACGAGTTCCTGTGGCAGCGCGATCCGATCGTCGTGGCTGGGACGCACGGCAAGACCACGACGACGAGCCTCGTGGCATGGGTCCTGACGCACGCAGGTCTCGATCCGTCGCTGCTCGTCGGCGGCATCGCGGCCAACTTCGATGCGAGCTACAGGCTCGGCGGCGGTCGCGACTTCGTCATCGAGGGCGACGAGTACGACAGTGCGTTCTTCGACAAGACGGCCAAGTTCCTCAAGTACGTCCCGCACACCGTCATCGTCAATAACGTGGAATTCGATCACGCCGACATCTACCCCGACGTGGACGCGATTCTCACGGCGTTCACCCGGCTCCTGCGGCTCGTACCCGCCGATGGTCGTGTGTTCATCGGCGTGGACGATGCGGGCGCCGCGTCGCTGACTGACTCGACATTCGGTGTCGTCGAGACGTTCGGGTTGTCGGCCTCGGCCGACTGGCAGGCGCGCGAGCTGCGCGCGGAACCCGGCGGCACGACGTTCGAGGTCTGGCACCGCGATGGCTCGGCCGCGCACGTCCTCGCCGGCAACGTACGCATACCGATGACGGGCACGCACAACGTGCGCAATGCACTCGCGGCGATCGCTGTCGCGTCGTCGCGCGGCGTGCCTTTCGGGGGGATCGCGGCCGGCCTGGCGACGTTCGACGGCGTGAAGCGACGCATGGAGCTGCGGGGAACGGTTCGCGGCGTCGCCGTGTACGACGACTTCGCCCATCACCCGACGGCGATTGCGGAGACGTTGCGCGGTGTGAGGCGCGCGCACCCGTCGTCCCGCATCTGGGCGATCTTCGAACCGCGCTCCGCGTCGAGCTGCCTGGCGGTGTTCCAGCAGGCCTTCGCCGATGCGTTCGTGGACGCTGACGAAACGGTGCTGGCATCGGTGTTCAGGACGAACCTGCCTGAACATCGCCGCCTGTCCGTCACGGCGCTCATTCAGGATCTGACCGCCAGGGGACAGCGCGCGAGGCATCTCCCGACAACGGCCGCCATCGTCGATGCCGTGGCGGCTGAAGCGACCGAAGGCGATCTCGTGATCGTGATGTCCAACGGTGGCTTCGACGACAT
>CAYRAE010000050.1:0-6100 GCA_964422175.1 uncultured Luteitalea sp.
ACGCGTATCGCACGCGCATGCTCGACTACCTGTGGGCCCGCCTCCCCATCGTCTGCACGGACGGCGACCACTTCGGCCACCTCGTACGCGAGCATCGTCTCGGACGATCGGTGCCTGCCGACAACGTCGACGCCCTTGCCGCGGCGATCCTCGAGATGCTCGACGACGGGGCCGCACGCGCGGAGGCACGTCTCCAGCTCGCCGTCGTGGCCAGCGAGATGACATGGGATCACGTCGTGGACCCGCTGCGCGCGTGGGCCGCCGATCCGCAGTTCGCGGCGGATCACGAAGACCAGGTGCACGCGTTCAGGACCCATCTGGCCGGCAGCTACAAGGCCTCACGCTGGCTGAAGCGCACGGCCCTGCGTCTCGGCATGAAGGAAGGCGACGTGGAGGCGTTCAAGCGATGGGGGCCCGTGCGTGCCGCCATGTCGTTGCGCAACACCATGGCGATTCGTCGCGCACGACGGCAGGCGCGCGCGCGATGAACGCGCACCTGCCCGCGCTCACCGACACCCCGCTCGTGAGCGTGATCATCGCGGCACGCAACAACGCGCCGACGCTCCCCGCCTGTCTCGAGGCGTTGCGCGCGCAGGACTACCCGCACGTCGAGGTGATTCTCGTCGACGATGGGTCCACTGACGCCACGGCGGCAATCGGTGAAGCGCATGGCGCACGCGTGATCGCGACTCCACCTGTCGGTGCCTCCGTCGCGCGCAATCTCGGCATCGACGCCGCGCGCGGCGAGATTGCGGCGTTCACCGACGGCGACTGCGTGGCCGACGCGGGGTGGGTGCGCGCCCTCGTGGACGGCCTCAGGCAGAGCGACGCCACGGGGGTCGGCGGACGCCAGGTCAACGTGTTCACCGCGGAACACCACGCGTCGGTCGACGCCTTCGCCGCGTTCTTTCGCGCCGCGGCGATCGTCAGCGACTACACGCGAGCCGACGACAGGCCCCGGGTCGTGCAGCACAACCCGAGTTGTTGCAGCGCGTATCGCATCGAGGCGGTGCGTGCCGTCGGCGGCTTCAGTCCCGATCTCTGGCCCGGCGAAGACGTGGACCTCGATCTGCGCCTCGCGGCGCGCGGCGCGACGTTCTACTACGTGCCGTCCGCGCTGGTCCATCACCATCGTCCGGGAACGTTCGCGTGGTTCAGGACGATGATGCGGCGCTACGGTGCGGCGGCACGACGCCTGGCATGGCGGCACGGTCGCAGGCGATCGATCGACTACCTGCCGGCGATCACCGCCGCGGTCGTCGCGGTCCAGGTGCTGCTGCTCGTCCCGGCAACGAGGACGGCCGTTGTCGTCGCCGACGGCGTGCTCGTGCTGTCGGCGCTGGGTGTGCTCGCAGCCACGACGCCGATACGGCTGTGGCCTGCCGTTGTCGCGTTCGCGATCACCGCCATGTGGGAGTGGCACGCGGGCTGGTGGACGGCGCGGAGGATGCAGGCGTGACGCCGAGCCGACGCGCCGGATGGCTGGCGGTGCTGGCGGTGATGGTCGTGGCATTGCTCGCGCTGTTCGAGCGTGAGTGGCGTCATGGCGAGGTCTTCTCGCCCGCGGATCTCGTGTTCCAGTTCTATCCGTGGTCCTACCGGGAGCCGCGGACGGCAGGCACCAATCCCACGCGTTCCGATGAGGCGTTCTACCACCAGCCGCTGATGGCCACGCACTTCGCGCGGCTGCGGCAGGGGGCGTTCCCCGACTACGACGACACGCGGCTGTCGGGCGTACCGGCCTTCTTCGATGGCCTCGACGTCGGCCGCGCGTTCTCGCCGTTCAGCGTGCCATTTCACCTGTTGCCGGCCGAAGACGCCGTCAACTGGTACGGCCCGCTGCGGCTGCTGGTGGCCGCGCTCGCCATGTGGCTGTTCCTGCGCGAGATCGGTATCGGCGCCACGGGCGCCGCCGCGGCGGGCGTGGCGTACGGTCTCAACGGTCATTTCCTCACGTGGCTCAGCGCGCCGATGCCGACGGTGGCCGCGTGGCTGCCGCTGGTCCTGCGCCAGGTACGGCGGTGCGTCAGGGGAGGCCGCGCGAAAGACATCGCGGGTCTGGCCCTGGCGATCGGCGCCCTCGCGCTCGGCGCGTACATGGCCACCATGCTGGTCTGTCTCTTCGGTGCCGGTGTGTATGCGCTCGTCGAGCTCTGGCTGGCACGGCGACGGGCCGCACACGGGCCGCACACGTCCGGCCCCTACACCGACATTGAATCGACCGCCGCGGCAGAGACGTCCGGCGCCGACGCACGGGCTGGAGCCCGTGCGCTCCATCGGGAGGGGGGAGTTCGCGGGCTGCTGGCGTGCGTGGGAGGGGGCGTGCTCGGTCTGGCGCTCGGCGCGGTGGCGCTCGCGCCGATGCTGGCCTCGCTCAGCGACTCGCCGGCCCGCGCGCGTGTCGTGTCGGCGGAAGGCGCCGAGTGGGCCAACCTCGCCACGCTCGCACTGCCCGATTTCTGGGGGACGCCCGTCCGCGGCAACTGGTGGCACCCCGATGCCACGGCCAACTACCCCGAGCACGTCACGTACCTCGGCATCGTCGTGGTACTGCTCGCGGGGCTGGGCGTGTCGGCGCGCCTGCCACGCGACCTGTCGACGGTGCGCTGGACGTTCGTGGGCCTGACGGTGATCGCGATGACGCGGGCCTACGGGGCGCCGCCCGGACGATGGCTGCTGGTGCTGCCCGGACAGGCGCAGTCGAACCCGTTCCGCTGGTACGCGCTTGCCGCGTGCGGCGTGGCCGTGCTCGCCGGCATCGGCGTCCACGCGTGGATCGCGCAGGCCGATCGCCGCCGACGACTCCGGCAACTCATCGGCCCCATGGCCGTGGGGCTCGCACTCACCTGCGTCACGGCAGCTGCCCTGCTCGTGTACCTGCCGGACATCCGGGCACATCACCTGCAGCCGTTCGAGCGGATGCAGGTGCTCCGATTCGCGGTGCTCGGCACGGCGACGATCGCGCTGCTCGGGATCGCGACCCTGTGGGAGTCGGGCCGCGCGCGTGCCGTGGGAGGCCTGCTGCTCGTCGCGCTCGCGGCTGGCGATCTCGTGCAGGCTCACAAGGCGTTCAATCCGTCCGTCGCACGCGACAGGTACTACCCTTCGACCGCCACGATCGACTGGCTGCGCACGCACGCGGGTGAGACGCGACTCGCGCCGGTCGACACGGCAGCCGACCTCGTTCAAGGCCACGTCTGGAGCCTGTTCGGGTTGCGCTCGGTGACGGGGTTCGACTTCCACGGCGATGCGGCGTACCAGGACTTCCTGCGCATCGCACAGGAACCGCCCGGGACGACCGGAACGCCACGGCCGCCCGAGTGGGACCACGTGGGCCTTCATCGAGACACGCTCGATCTGCGGATGCTCGGCGCGCTCGGCGTGCGGTACATCGTCACGGCGCCGATCGACATGACTCCACGGACGGGCGGATACGTGCCGCTCGATCCGCTGTCGGAGGGGCGCACCGTGACCTTCGAGGTGCCGGTGCGGCATGAAGGGCTCCGCGGCATCGACCTCCTGACGGCCACGTACGCGCGACGCAATCGCGGGCACTGGGTATGGACCGTGACCACCGACGATGGGCGCGTGCTGGCGGAGGGCCGCACGGCGCAGGCCGACCTCCGGGACAACGACTGGTGGCGGCTGACGTGGTCCCCGCTCGGCGGACCTCCGCCCCGCGCGATCGTCGTGACGCTGCGCGCCGAGGGCAGCGACGCGCAGACGAGCGCCACGCTCCTCGCGTCGGCGTCGCCGTCAGCCATCGGCACGCGACTGCGCGTCGACGGACGCGACGACACGCGCACGATCTGGTTCCGCTCGTTTGCCGTCGCGCCAGACCGATTCCCCGACGCCGTGCTCGTCCGTTCGGCCGACCTGAACGTCTACGAGAACCCCCACGCCCGGCCGCGCGCCTGGTTCGTCGACCGTGTAATAGTGGGCGAGCCTTCCACGCACGCGTCCGCGATGCATACGCGGCCGTTCGACCCGGCACACGACGCCTGGCTCGCATCGGCTCCCTCATACGGGCCCGCCTCGACGGCCCGCGTCGTCGCCTCGGTCATCGGTGACGACACCCGTACCATCACTGTCGACGCACCGGACGGCGGCGTCCTGCTGGTCGGCGATCGCGCGCATCACGGCTGGAACGTGCGGATCGATGGTCGTCCTGCGACCTGGACGCGGGCCGACGGGGTGCTGATGGCCGTGTCCGTTCCTCCCGGCGCCACGCGCGTCAGCCTCGAGTTCCGGCAGCCGCTCGTCCGTCAGTCTCTCGCCGTCTCCATCGCCAGCCTGATTGGTATCGTCTTTGCCTTACTGATGGGCGTCAGGCGTGTCTCGCCCGTTCGCGGAGCTCGCACCTGATGCGAAGTCGGGCTCATTGATGTTCTCGCCTTCGCACTGTTTCTCGCATCGAACCATGGGTCCCCAGCCCCGGGTGACGTGCTTTCGCGGCCTGTGGTGCGTCGTGGCGATTACAAGACTGTCATTTCCCGTACGTTTCTCGTCGGTGATGCCCGTGCTGGTGGCCGGCATCCTCTCCGGCACCGTGGCGTCTGCCCAGACGTTCCGCGTCAACAACGGATCGTCGGCGACGGTGTCGGCCGCGCCCGACTACGCGGCTGAAGTCAAGGGCGACCCGTGGGACTTCGACAAGCCCTCCGACTACTCGTACATGTACTCGCTCGGCGAGAGTACGCCGCAGGACAACAACAACGACTACACCGCCTGGCAGCCCTGGCCCACGGTCCAGAACGGCGTCTTCACCGGCGTCATACGCGAGAAGGCCCCGTCGATGCAGATGCTGTTCGGCGGCGTGCCCTATGCGATGAATGCACGGCAGGACACGGGCGTGCGCCATCCGGTTGACGCCGGGCGCTACGTGACCCTGTCGTTCCGGGTGAAGCGGTCGTGGGCTGCGGGCCAGTACGAAGCGCTCAAGACGATCTGGGAGAAGGGCCGGCGGGCCGCGGGAACCCCGAGCGCGGTCCTCATGTTCGTGGCGAAGGGCCATGACAGCGACACGGGGCGATGGGCGAACCAGAATCCCGTGGCGACACAGGGCACCGCCAATGAGTGGCAGGTGTACCGCGTCCGCCTGACCGATCCGCGCTGGAACATCCCGCAGCGGTTCGCCGGCACGGCATGGTCTGAGCAGATCATGGGCCTGAGCCTGGCGTTCGGGGAGGCGCCGAGTGCGTCCGGCCACTCGGTGCAGATGGATTGGGTCAGGCTCACGGCGGCGCGCACGGTGAACCTGTCCTGGCAGTCGCTCGGCGGCAGCGTGGTCATCACGGCCACCGACGGCACGCAGACCGTCCAGGTGTTCCCGGAGGACCTCGCACCGCGTTCGACCGATCCGCGCACGTCGACGGGCGCGTTCCCCGACAACAGCAGCGTGGCGTGGGACTACGGCCACCTCACGCCAGGCACCTGGACGCTCACGGCCAAGGGAGCGTCGAACACGCGCACGGCCACGCTCGTGGTGGACGCCAACCCGATCTTCACGATCCTCAATCCCGACGAGACCGGCGGCGAGGACATGGCGACCACGGTGATCGGCGATCCGTGGGATCTGGCCAATCGCGAGGACGTGTTCCGGTACACCACGCCGAGCAAGGCGCACTTCGACGTGAAGAACGTGTCCTTCGGGCCGCAGGGCCTGGCAGGCGTGGCCTACAGGTCGACGCCGAGCTACCCGCACGCCGATTCACAGGTGCGCTTCTTCGACGATGACCTGGGCACGAAATTCCAGTTGACGCGCGACCTGGCGCGCCGCTACCACAGGCTCACGTTCACCATCGCTTACGACCTGCCACAGCAGCCCAACTTCGATCCCCTCGCGCCGCGCCCGTTCCTCGAGGACATCGACAGGCAGAACGGACGTCCCGGCGTCGGCGGTATCGTCCGCGCGACGTGGCGCACGGCGGCTCACCGCGGCGGACCGTTCGCGCAGACGTGCGGCCTCATCGTGCAGGATCGCCGCTTCCACTCCCCGGAAGGTGTTGAGATTCTTGGTTCTTCATTGGTTTCAACTTCGATAATGTTGATGATGTGCTGCTTGGATTTGTCGGAAAAACTTTTGGTTGATGATTTTTCT
>CAYRAE010000050.1:6110-13488 GCA_964422175.1 uncultured Luteitalea sp.
CGGCGGGCCGTTCGCGCAGACGTGCGGCCTGATCGTGCAGGACGGCGGTCCGCGCACGTACACGATCGACCTGAGCGCCTACTCGTCGGGCCACGAGGACTGCACCCCAGAGGGACTCCAGTTCCTGCCCAGCGGATCGGCGTGGGGTAACCTGGCGTCGCCCATCACCAACTTCTGGATCGACATCAACGAGGGTGTGCTCGAGACGCCGTTCAGGCTGTCGAACGTCAAGCTCGCGGCAGACGATGAACCCGATGCGTCGGGGCAGTTCATCGTGCAGTGGTCGGCGCAGGACGGCCGGTACTCCGCGAACCCCTCCGCGCCGAGTGGTGCCCAGGTGGCGCTCTATTTCGACACGGATACCAATCCGTCGGACAAGCGGCTCATCGCCAGCGGGCTCAACGCGGCGACGGGGTCCTACATCTGGGACCTCGGTGCGACGCCCGGCGGCGTCACGCCGGGCACGTACTACGTCTACGTCGAGATGACCGACGCAGCCGGCTACTCGTACGGCAAGTACGCCACGGGGCCCCTGCAGGTCACGCGTACGTACGAAGCCCCGATGACGCTGACGCAGTGGCAGAACTTCTACGGCATCACGAACATGACCGCCGACTCCGACGGCGACGGCGTGTCCAACCAGGCGGAGTTCGCCGCGGGGACCAGCCCGCTCATCCCCAACCGCTGGGAACTCTCCGAGGGTTCGACGGGCTTCTTCAAGGAGCGCGTCGCCATCGCCAACCCGGAGAACCGCTCGGCGATCGTCAGGGCTATCGTGCTCCTCGGTCAGCGCAGCGATATCGGCGAGACCACGCCGCCGCCGCCGGTGATCCAGGAGATCCCGATCGCCGCGTACGGGCGGCACACCATCGACGTCAACAGCCTCGCCAACGCCAGCTACAACGGCCAGGGGCGAGCGGTCTCGGTGGTCATCGAGGCGCTTCGGGGTGGCGTGGTCGTCGAGCGGACGATGGGCTTCGGCGACAACGATGAATGGGGCGCCCACACGGGCAAGGCGGTCGACGCGCCGGCACGGCAGTGGTTCCTCGCGGAGGGCGCGGCCAGCAGCTTCTTCCAGACCTTCATCCTGATCACCGCGACCGGATCGGTGGCGCCGAAGGTGCAGGTCGACTTCCTGCTCGAGAGCGGTGAGGTCGTCAGCATCCCTGCCGACTTCGTGAGCGCTCCGGCACGCATGACGCTGTGGGCCAACCAGATTTGCGCGCCGGGAACCGGCGACGCGACCTGCGTACGCGTGCTCGACGGCAAGGCCTTCTCCACACGCATCACGGCGGATCAGCCGATCACCGTGGAGCGTGCGATGTATTTCGACGGACCAGGTCGTGCGTTCGAGGGTGGTCATGCGGCGGCGGGGGTCTCGGCGCCGGCACGCAACTGGTTCGTCGCGGAGGGGGCCACGGGACCCTACTTCGATACGTACCTCCTCATCGCCAATCCCGGCGCGGCGGACACCGTCGCGACGGTCCGTTATCTCACCCCCGACGGGGCGTACACACAGACGCACCCCGTGCGGGCCAACAGCCGTCTCACGCTGTTTGTCGACGCCGAGTTGTCGCACGTGTCCGGGCGGAACGCCATCACGACGCAGGTCGACGTCTCCGCCGCGGTGTCGGCCCCGCACCCGATCGTCGTCGAGCGCGCCATGTACTGGTACGGCCGTTCCGGAGGATGGACCGACGCCCACGCCAGCGCAGGAGTGACCACGACCGGCACGCACTGGGCGATGGCCGAAGGGCAGAACGGCGGATCCCTGAAGCACGAGACGTTCGTGCTCGTCGCGAATCCGTCCAACAGCCCCGCGACCATACGCATGCGCCTGTTGCGCGAGGGTGGTCGAGCCGTCGTGACGTCGGCTGATTTCACGGTGCCCGCCAACTCGCGCTTCACGTGCTACGCCGGCCAGCCGGGTCCCTGCCAGAACGCGTTCGCGCAGCTGGCCGACAACGAGCGGTTCGGTACGAGCATCGAAAGCGTCAACGGCGTCCCCATCGTCGTGGAGCACGCCATGTACTGGAACGGCGGCGGCGAAGGCTGGGGCGCGGGTACCAACGAGACGGCGGTCAAGATCAGGTAGGAGCCGGTTGCCGGTTGCCGGTTGCCGGTTGCCGGTTGCCGGCTACCCTGTAGTGCGTGCCCCTCTCCTCGGTCTCGGTCGGCATCGTCACGTGGCAGCCTGATGCGCTGCTCGAACGGTGCATCGCGTCGGTGCGGGCACAGGACTATCCGGGGATCACGCTGTGCGTGTGGGACAACGGCACCACGGCGGCGTCGCGTGCACTGATCGAACGGCTCACCACTCCCGACGAACGGGAGTACTCCGACGCGAATCTCGGGTTCGCCGACGCCCACAATCACCTCATCGCACGCACGTCCGGCACGTACTACCTGTGCCTGAATCCTGACGCCGTCCTGGCGCACGGGTACGTGCGCGCACTCGTGGAGGCACTGGACGCGGCCCCCGAGGCCGGTTCCGCCACGGGCCGTCTCCTGCGACTGGACGCCCCCGAGGTGCTCGATTCGACGGGCATCGTGATGACGCCAGACCAGCGACACCTCGATCGCGGAGCGGATCTCCCCGCGGCCGGCCGCTTCGAGCAGGGGCCCGAGCGCATCTTCGGGCCGAGCGGAGCGGTGGCGCTCTACAGGCGCGCCATGCTCGATGACCTCGTGTTCGAAGGCGAGTACTTCGACAAGGCGTTCTTCGCGTATCGCGAGGATGCCGATCTCGCGTGGCGCGCGCAGTGGCGCGGGTGGGCCAGCCTCTACGTGCCGTCCGGCATCGCCTGGCACCGCCGGCGAGTCACACCGGAGCGACGGTCTGATCTTCCGCCGGCGATCAACCGATACTCCGTCAGGAACCGCTTCCTGCTCCGGCTGAAGAACCAGTCCGCCGGCCTGGTCTGGCGGTTCCTGCTGCCCGGCGCGTGGCGCGACGCACAGGTCGTGGGCTACGTGCTGCTGCGCGAATGGTCGTCGATCCCGGGGTTGCTCGACGTGGTCCGGCTGCTGCCGCTGATGCTCCGGTGGCGCCGTCACGTGCTCGGCCGCCGCAGGGCGACATCAGCGGAGATGGCGCGATGGTTCACAACGCCAAATGGATGAGCCAGCAGGGGTTGCGTCGATGGCAGGGGTGACAGACACTAGGATGCGCGTGACACGGACACCCGGCGATCGCTTCGGACAGGAGGACGTCACGGCATGATTGCCGAGCGTGCACGCCTCATCAACGGCGCCTACGTCGTCAGCGATGCGCTGGCCACCGTACTGGCCCTCGCGCTGGCCTACACGCTGCGTGGGGTCATTCCCGGCGACAGCATGCCGTTCCTGTCCGGCGAACTGCCACCCTTTGCGTGGTATCTCCCCGTCCTCGCGTGCGTGATCCTGGTCTGGCCGCTGGTGTTCTATGCCTTCGGCCTCTACGGCCGCCAGGGCCGCACGCTCAGCAGCGAGACGTCGGTCATCCTGAGCGGCATCGCGATCTCGGGCCTGATCCTCATCGCGTTCATCTTCACCGCGCGACAGGTCTTCATCAGCCGCCCCGTCATCGTCGCGTTCCTGCTGCTCGACTTCGCGCTGGTGGTCGGTCTGCGCCGGCTCGTGCGCGCGTGGCTCATGGGCGGCGGCGGACCGCGTCGGATCCTCGTGGCCGGCGGCGCCGAGGAAGTCGCGGCGGCGGCCGTGCTGATCAATGCGCATCGCGACTGGGGACTCGACGTCGCCGGTCTGGTCACCGACGGACGCTGGGACGAGGCGCCGGGTTCGGCGTTCCCCGTGATGGGCACGTACGGCGACCTGTTCCGGCTCGTGCAGGAAGAGCACGTCGCCGAGGTCGTGATCGCACCCGCCACGGGACAGCTCACGGATCTGCGCGCCATCGCGGGTATCATCTCGCTGCTCGAAGAGCAGGGGACCGTGGTCCGCCTG
Organism: uncultured Luteitalea sp.; assembly: GCA_964422175.1. Lineage (GTDB taxonomy): Bacteria > Acidobacteriota > Vicinamibacteria > Vicinamibacterales > Vicinamibacteraceae > Luteitalea. The sequence goes on from CAYRAE010000050.1 coordinate 10,056, forward strand.
GCGATGAACTTCCTGCCGCGATCGAGCTCGCGCCTCAGCTTCGATCAGCTGGGCGACGAGTTCCCGCTGCTCACGTTCTCCCCTACGCCGGGCAGTGAAGTCCGGCTCGCCGTGCGGCGCGTGGCCGACGTCGTCATCGCCGTCGCCCTGCTCGTGGTGTTGAGCCCCCTGCTGGCGGCGATCGCGATCGGCGTGAAGCTCGCCTCGCCGGGGCCGGTGCTGTTCCGGCAGACGCGCTGCGGCCTGCACGGGCGGCGCTTCACGTTCCTCAAGTTCCGCACGATGGCCAACGACGCGGAGCGACTGAAGCCGCTGCTCGAACCGTTCAACGAGATGGACGGGCCGGCGTTCAAGATGACCAACGACCCGCGCGTGTTCCCGTTCGGCGGCTTCCTGCGCCGCACGAGCCTCGACGAACTCCCTCAGCTCTGGAACATCCTGCTCGGCGACATGAGTTTCGTCGGTCCCCGGCCGTCGGTGGTCGAAGAGGTGGAGCAGTACGAGCCCTGGCAGCGGCGCCGCCTCAGCATGCAGCCGGGCCTCACGTGCCTCTGGCAGATCAGCGGCCGCAACGAGCTCACGTTCGACGAGTGGATGCGGCTGGATCTCGAGTACATCGACAACTGGTCGCTGTGGCTCGACATCAAGATCGCCGTCAAGACCATCCCTGCCGTGCTCCTGGGCCGCGGCGCCCGGTAGTGCCCGCCGACCCGGTCTCGCGGGCACAGGCGCTGGTGTCCGACGCACTCGCGCGCGTGTCGCACCCGCGCGTCGTCGAAGCCGGCTGCGGCGCACGATCGCACCTCACCTACCCGCCGTCGGCGCGAGTGACGGGTATCGACATCCTCCGGGCGCAATTGCGGCGCAACGCCGGCTCGGCGCTGGCGCAGGGCGACATCGCGAGACTGCCCATCGCCACCGGCACCGCAGACGTCGTGGTGTGCTGGGACGTCCTCGAACACCTGCCGGCTCCGGATACCGCCGTGCGCGAGATCGCCCGCGTGCTGCGTCCGGGGGGCCTGGCCGTCCTCGCCCTGCCCAACATCCTGTCGCTCAAGGGCCTGGTCACGCGCTTCACGCCATGGCGCTTCCACGTCTGGGTGTACCGTCGCGTGCTCGGCGATGCGTCAGCGGGTACCGACGCGTTCGATCAGTTCCCCACCACGTTGTCCTTCGCGCTGAGGCCGGCGCGACTGCGGCGCACGGCGGAGAGCATCGGCTTGCGCGTGGAAGGTCTGCGCCTCTACGAAGGTCCGGTGCCGGTGCACCTGAGGCGCCGGTACCGTGTCGCCGACGTCGTGCTCTCGGGTCTCTCGCTCCTCACGCGCCTGGTCTCGGCGGGTCGATACGATGCGACGCTGTCGGACGTCATCGTCGTCCTGGCGAAGCCGGACGAGGTGACGCCATGACGAGGCGCCTGCGCATCCTCGGATCGCGCGGTATCCCGAACAGGCACGGAGGGTTCGAAGCCTGCGCGCAGCATCTGGCCCCGTGGCTCGTCGAACGCGGGTGGGACGTGACCGTCTACTGCCAGGAGGATCCCGGAACGCAGCGCTATCGGGACTCGTGGCGCGGCGTGACGCTCGATCACGTCCCCGTGCCCTACGCCGGTGCGCGCGGCAGTCTCCTGTTCGACGCCATCACCACGCGTGATGCCGCGGCGCACGACGACCTGATGCTCACGCTCGGCTTCAACACCGCCGTGTTCTTCCCGTGGTATCGCCTGCGCGGGCGACGTCACGTGGTCAACATGGACGGGATCGAGTGGCGGCGCGGGAAGTGGCCGCTGCCGGTGCGCGCGTGGTTCTGGGTGAACAGCTGGATCGCGGGAGTCATGGCCACGCACCTCATCGCCGACCATCCGGAGATCGCGGCGATGCTCGCGCGACGCGGCGTCGCGCGACGGACGACGATGGTGCCGTATGGCGCCGATCGCGTGGAGAGCGCGCCGACCGATCCGCTCGCTGCATTCGGAGGTAGCGCCGGCTCTCCGAGCCCGGCCCATTCCGCACTGCAACCGCGGGAATACGGGCTCGTCATCGCACGTCCGGAACCCGAGAACTCCGTCCTCGAGATCGTGCGCGCGTGGTCAGCCGTACCGCGCGGCCGCCCGCTCGTCGTCCTTGGTGCGTACGACGCGGCGCATCCCTACCATGCCGCCGTGCGCGCGGCGGCGAGCGGCGAAGTGCTCTTCCCGGGTGCGCTCTACGATCCCGCGCAGGTGCAGGCGCTGCGATTCCACGCTCGGCTGTACATCCACGGCCACACGGTCGGCGGCACGAATCCGTCGCTCGTCGAAGCGCTCGGCGCGGGCTCGCCCGTGCTCGCGCACGACAACCCGTTCAATCGCTGGGTCGCGGGACCGGGAGCTGGATACTTCGTCGACGAGCACGCCTGCCGTACGGTGCTCGACACGCTGCTGGACGACGACGCCGCACTCCAGGCGATGCGCGCCTCGAGCTACGCCAGGCACGCCGAGGCGTTCACGTGGGATCGGATCCTGCCGGCCTACGAACGGGTCCTGCTTGCCGCAACGGCGACGTGACGGGTCGGGCGCGGAGGACCGACCCTAACCTATCGCCGCAGTCGTAGGGCCGACCCTACCTATCGCCGTAGTCGGTAGGGCCGGCTCTCCGAACCCGGCCCTGGTACGTCAGCGGCGGGTGGCGCTGCTCTTCAGGGCCGCGCGCGTTTCGCGATCGGTCTCGCGACGCTTGATCGTCTCGCGCTTGTCGAACGCCTTCTTGCCGCGCGCGAGCGCGATGTCGATCTTCACGCGGCCGTTCTTGAGGTACATCTTCGTGGGGACGAGGGTGAGCCCCTTCTCCACCGTACGGCCGATCAGCTTGCGGATCTCGCTCTTGTTGAGCAGCAGCTTCCGCTTGCGCAGTGCCTCGTGCTCGGCGTACCCGCGATGGCTGTACGGGCTGATGTGGATGTTGTAGACCCACACCTCGCTGCCCTCGACGCGCGCGTAGCTGTCGCGCAGGTTGATGCGCCCCTCGCGAATCGCCTTCACTTCCGTGCCGAGCAACACCACCCCGGCTTCATAGCGTTCGAGGTACTCGTAGTCGAAGCCGGCCTTCCTGTTGTCGGCCAACAGGCGTGGCGTCTTCTCGGCCGCCTTCGGCGGCGCGGACTTCGGCGTGGACGTCTGGTGCAGTGCCATGGGTGTGGTGCGTCAGGCCTCGCGCGTCTCGCGGCGGCTCGTGGCCATCCGCGCCGCCAGCACGATGGCGCTGACCATGCTCGACGCGTCGGCGGTACCCTGCCGCGCGATGTCGAACGCCGTCCCGTGATCGACGGATGTCCTGATGATCGGCAGCCCGAGCGTCACGTTCACCGACTGGCCGAACGCGAGCAGCTTGACGGGGATCAGCCCCTGGTCATGGTAGCAGGCGACCACCACGTCGAACGCGCCGCGCACCGCCTG
>CAYRAE010000051.1:0-13298 GCA_964422175.1 uncultured Luteitalea sp.
AAGCCGAGCGGATGCGTGGTGTTCATGTGGTTCGATGCGAAGACTCTGGAGCTGGGACCGTTCGCATTCTTCGGCGGCGCGCCGGGCACGCCGCTTCCCGATCTCAGCGGCATGAAGGTCACGCGGCACACGCGCGGAAACGCCAAGGGCCTCAAGGCCGAACGGCCCGGCATCCGGACGGTGCCGCTCACGCGCTTCGAGCGCGTCGCGGACCTCGACGGGCTCGTCACAAGGCTATTTGGGGTGTGACCCCACGTTCCTTCCTGCGATGGATGGCCTCGTGAGGCATACGGAAGAACCGCTTTAAAGCGCAATGCTGCAGACACGCCGCGACTCCCACGACAGCGTGCGAGATCACGAGTCCAGCGGCGCTCCCCGTAAGGACAGACGGGCCTTCGTCGGGTCGTAGACGTATTGCGTGATTGTGCCGTCCTTGATGCGTCTAACTACCTCGTCCACGACGAAGAGGGGCACTAGAAACCATTCGCGAGGCCTGACGGGGTTGCCAAAGCGGTCCTTGATCTCGATGTCCAACTGAGCGCGTTCAAACACGCGATGAAGCACATTCTCCAGCTTGACGCGATTGATGTTGTAAAGCTCATAGGTCGCGACCACTTCGACGTCGGCCAATAGAAAAGTGGCGTCAAGGCTGGCATTCGCGATGCGAGCCTCGATCTTGCCGCCTGTGACGCCGATCTTGTGCAGGACATCGCGGTGGGCTGCCACAACAGGATCGGCGGACTTGCTGCGGAGAACGTAGATCGTACCGCTGGCAAGGTCATCGTCCGCCGGCTGGTCGGAGAACAGGGGGCCGACATCGGGGTTGGTGACGAAGCGCGCAGCCGCGTCGCGGTGGAGCGCCCTCTGAAGCGAGCGTAGCAGCACGTCGTTCTCGGTTCCGTTGTCGTAAATGACCCGCAAGCGGCTGTCCTTGCGGTCGTACTTCGTCGTGAACTCCTCTCCGGCATCGGCGACGTAAGCGAGCTGTCCCTCGACGACGAAGAAGTCACCCTTCCGAATTGAGGTGGCTTTGAGCTCATCCATGTTCTGGACGGGAACGGTCTTGCGGAAGCCGGAATCGAGTTCACGCTTCGCGCGTTCGAAGTGCGGCTTGAATGCCTCGAAGTCTTCGCACTTCTTGCGATGCGCGATTTCTTCGGCCGCGCGCTTGTCCGCGCTCGTCCGGACATGCCGGATGGCGGTGATGTCGTCGTCGGCTGCGTCGCCCGAAAGCTCGGCCATCAGCTCGTCGGCGTCGATCGTCTCGACCGCGGCCCCGGGAGCGGGTGCGTCGCCCAGAAGGCCCTGATGGTTCAGCGGGGCCAGGATGGCGCGGCAGTCCTCCTGCGCGCGCAGACGGTCGAGGCGGACGGCGTAGATCCGCTCGAATATGTCGCGGTCCTCCCCATGCAGCGGGGCACGGCCGTGAGTCTGCACGAAGCGCTGGATGTCCTCGAACCCGGCGATGATACGCTCCTCGCGCGGCGGGCGGCCGCCCTTCTTCTCGGGGGCGTCGAATTCCGCGAGTTCCCCGGCGAGTTCGTCGAGATCCGGGTCACTCATAGCGACCCTCCTTCTTGAACCGCATGAAGGCGGCGGCGCCCTCGGCCATGCGCTTCTCCCAGGCGTCCTGGGCCGTGAGCGAGGGCGACCGGCCGCGCTCCTTCTTGAACCTTACGGCGCGGACCGCCAGCTCCTTGGCCTCCTCGGGGCTCAGGCCTGTGCGCTTGGCGGAGATGGCCGCCTGGACCTGCTTCAGGCTGTCCTCGCTCATCGTCTTCGCGAGGATGGCATAGGCTTCGCCGAAGGGATTGATGCGATCGATCAGGTCGATGTCGAGCTCGCGCACGTCCATCGCGAAACGGCGGACGCCGTCGATCAGGGCGGTATTTGCGACCTCGGTCGGCGTACCGGTCCCCAGCCCCTGCTGCTTGGCCTGCTGGGTGATGTTGAGGGCAGCGATGGCATGCTGGCGGACGGCCTCCTGGTCCTCCTCATCAAGCTCCGGATACCGGGTCTTGACGATCGTGGCCATGCGCACCTGGGTCAACTCCTCGGGCACCAGCTCCTGGTCAAACAGCCCGCGCTCGAGGGCGGTCTTGTCCTGTACGAAGGCGGCGATGACCTCGTTGAGGTCCTCGCGGCAGATGCGCGTGGCCTCCTCGCTCTTGGGGCCGGCCAGGCCCTTGATCTCGATCTGGATCTGGCCCGTCTGGTGGTTGAAGCCGACATTCGCGGCCCCAGGCACGTAGCCGGCCGGGCCGTAGTCGAAGCCGTCGGTCGGGACGTTGGCGGGGTTCTTCGGCCGGAATTCGAAGCGCGGCGCCAAGACCTGCTCCATCAGCAGGCTGGCGGCGATGGCCTTGAGCGTGTCGTTGACGGCCTCGGTGACGGCGCCCTCGGCGGCGTCCGGCTCGGCGATCAGGTTGGTGAAACGGGCGCGTGTCTTGCCGGGGGCGTCGCGGGTGGCGCGGCCGATGATCTGCACGACCTCGGTGAGGCTGGCGCGATAGCCGATGGTCAGAGCGTGCTCACACCAGATCCAGTCGAAGCCCTCCTTGGCCATGCCGAGCGCGATGATGATGTCGACCCAGTCGCGGTTGTTCTTCTGCGCCGGGTCTTTGAGCGCGGCGGAGACGCGATCCCGCCGGGCGGGGTCGTCGTCGACGAGGTCGGCGATCCGCAACACGCGGCCATCCCCCAGCTTGACCAGCTGGAACCCCGTGGCGTCGTCGATGCCCTGCCATTCGCCAAGGGCGCCGATGATGTGCTCAACCTCCTTGATCTTGTCCTTCGTGCTCTCCCGGGCGTTCACGTTGGGGATGTGAACGATGGTCTTCTCGTCGGGCCTGAGCACGTTCAGGATGTCGTCGACATACGAGCCGCTGTAGAAGTAGTAGCCGATGTCCAGGGCCTTGAGGTGCTCGTAGCCGTTGAGTTGCTCGTAGTACGTGTAGGTGACGGTGTCGAACTTGGCCTCGTCCTGCGGCGCGAGCACGGCTTCGGCGTCGCCGCGGAAGTACGAGCCCGTCATCGCGACCATGTGGGCGCGGTCGCGGGCCATGAACTGACCCAGATGCGTGCCGAGGCGGTTGTCGGGGTTGGCGGAGACGTGGTGGAACTCGTCCACGGCGATCAAGCGGTCGTCAAACGCCTCGACGCCGTATTCATCGACGGCGAAGCGGAACGTGGCGTGGGTGCACACCAGCACCTTGTCGGCGCTCGCGAGAAACGTCCCGACCGCCTTGACCTTCCCGCCATTGTCCCCACCCGGCGCGTTGCACAGGTTCCACTTGGGCTCGACGCGCCAGTCGGCCCAGAACCCGAACTGCGACAACGGTTCATCGTTGAAGCTCGCGCCGATGGTCTTCTCGGGCACCACGATGATGGCTTGCTTGAGCCCCTGGTTCTGCAGCTTGTCGAGTGCGATGAACATGAGCGCGCGGCTCTTGCCTGAGGCGGGCGGGGACTTGATGAGCAGGTACTGCTCGCCGCGCTTCTCGTAGGCGCGCTCCTGCATCGGCCGCATGCCCAGGGCGTTTGGCTTGGTCGATGCGCCCGTCTGGGCGTACGACACGGAGATCGAGGGGACAGATTTCTTCTCTTCGCTCATGCTTGCGCTCTCGCCTTTGTCTTCTTTGCCTTTGCCGGCGCTGCTGACGCCGTCATCTTGGTATAGAGCTCGAACAGCTTCTCAAGCCGTTCGGTGTCGTTCTTGAAGCGCCGGCCGATATAGATGCGTTCCAGCACCTCGTCGTTGCGCTCGTGCGCCTGGCGCAGATCCTCCGGCATCGTCTCGGGATCGTAGAGGTCGGCAATCGTCGCCGGAAAATGATGCTCGCGCGCAAGCAGGATGTCTTCGGCACAGCGCGTCAGGTCGTCCTTGTTCTTCTCGGTGAGCGTCGGCACCGGGAAGGTGTGCCAGCCGAGTTTGTTTCCGTATGAGAAATCGGTCCGCAGGCGCGAGCACACGGTCGCTATCCACACGAGATGCATGCGGGACGCGATCATCGCAAGATTCCAGAGTGGCTCGTCGTAGAGGGCGTAACACTTGTCGCCGATGATGGGACCGGAAGTGAAGTAGTCCACCGGCAAGTATGGTCTGTTCTCAGAGGATACTCGTGGGACGATGATCGCCCGCTCGCCCGATGCGGCAGACAGTTGAACGAATCTGTGCGGAACTGAGGCGAATGCCTGAGTGGAAGGCGCCTTGCTTGCCGACCTGAAGCGTCGGACCTTGTCAACGCGAGCGGCGATGGACTCATTTCGCAGTGCAGCGTCGGCCTGATGATCTTCGATCCACAAACAGACGCGCGGCTTAGAGTGAATCAGTTCCTCAGAGCCGAAGAACTTCCGCAGGAGTGACGAGTCGACGCCGTGGTGGTCAATCAAATCACGGGCCTCGTCGGGCGACATGATTAGATTGCCACCGTCCTTCGCCATGTTACCCAGATACATCCTCCCGATCTGCGAAATAGGGGTCTCGCGCTTCGAGACGACGACGGTCGTGTTCGGTACAAGATAGGGTCCGATGGAATCGACCGTGCGAGCCTCGTCACCGTCGTACAGAACCAGGCGCCTGGAGCCGTCCCTCGCGAGCCCGACGATAACGACGGTCACTCCTGCCTTGTCACTGGCCAGATTCGACCATTTGAATGAAGTGTGCGCGAAGGAAAGACGGAGGCCCTTCGCGAACACTAGTGGCCAGAGTAGGGCGACCTGCTCGCCCTGGCAAATCGAATTGGTTGCGACCAGGCCCGCTTCGGCGCGGGTGGCAGTGCAATACTGGGCCGCTTTAATGACCCAATTGGCTACATAGTCGAGGGACGCGAACGAGCCGGGGTACAGAGCGAATACATGTTCTGTGTCACCCTTCTCGTCTTCACCTTTCCGATTGCGGCCCTTGTAGGGCGGATTGCCGCAGATGTAGGTTTCGCCGCCCGCATTCTCGAAGTCGATCTGCGCCTGGTCGAGCGGTGAGCTGAATAGGTCGTCGCCATGCAGCTTCACGCCGGTGCCGGTCGGCGGGCAGATGCTGAGCCAGTCGAGCCGCAGAGCATTGCCGCAGGTGATCCAGTTTTCCGCCCGAAGCGGCAGAAACTCGACAAGAGCGAGCTTCTGGCCGCGATACAGGACGTCGCACTGGTACTCGGCGATGACGAGGGCCAGCCGCGCGATCTCGGCCGGGAAGTCGCGGATCTCGATGCCGCGGAAGTTCGTGAGCGGCAACTCACTCCTGAGATCCGGCTCTCCGCGCCGTCTGTTGATCTCCGCCTCGATGGCGCGCATCTCCTTGTAGGCGATGACCAGGAAGTTGCCCGAGCCGCAGGCCGGGTCGAAGACCCGGATTTTCGCCATGCGCTTACGCAGGTTCAGGAGGGTGCGGGGATTCTCGCCCGCCTCCTCGAGCTTCGCGCGCAGGTCGTCGAGGAACAGCGGATTGAGCACCTTCAGGATGTTCGGAACACTGGTGTAGTGCATCCCGAGAGCGCCTCGCTCCTCGTCTTCCGCTACAGCCTGAATCATCGAGCCGAAGATATCGGGGTTGATCTGGGTCCAGTCGAGATTGCCGATGTGGAGCAGGTAGGAGCGCGCGATCTTGGAGAAGCGCGGTACGTCCATGTTGCCGGAGAAGAGACCGCCGTTAACGTAGGGGAAGTCCCGGGACCAGCGCGGCAGCCCCGCGGCGTCACGTTCGGCGTTCGTCGCGCTCATGGCGCGGAAGAGCGTGTTGATCACCTCGTGGGTGTTCGAGGAGTCGCCGGCGCTCATCTTTGCGACCGTATCCGTGAAGAGGCGCTTGCCGATGAAGATGTCGGTGTCTTCGGCGAAGAAGCAGAAGATCAGCCGCGCCATGAAGTGGTTCATGTCGGGGCGGCGCGCGGCGGTGCCCCATTCGGGGTTGTCCTTGAGGAGCTGGACGTAGAGACGATTGAGACGGCTGGTCGCGCGGATGTCGAAGGCGTTCTCCGCGATCTCCCGGACGGTGGTGATGCCCGCCAGCGGCAGGAAGAAGCCGAAATGGTCCGGGAAGTTCTTGTAGGCGCAGGCGACGGTCTCGCCGCCGGCGAGGTCCTCGGCCTCGAAGTCGACGCCGTCGGTGGCGAGGATGAACTTTGCCTTGGCCTTGGTGGTCGCGGGGCTTTCTTTGAGGGCCTTGAGTGTGCTCGTGACTTGCCCTGGATCGCAGGTGAGGATGTGGATGTTGCTGGTCTGGAGAACGCCGCCCAGGTCGGACTTGTTCGAGGCGCCCGTGCGCAGGCGCTTGATGGTCGTCTCCTTGTTCCCGAACGCCTCAAGGAAGGCGTAGGGAAATGCGGCGCGATCGAACTGCTGTTCCGCGAGGTCGGTGATGGCTTGTTCGATTTCAACGGCGTTCAAGTGCTCGTCCTCTGTGTATCCGTTTGCTCGGGCGCCATTGACGGGTTCTTTCGCGCCCGCCAAGCTCGCCGCCGCCGACATCCTGAAGGCGACCCCGGCCGCAGATGGGCGGCTGGAGGCTGGATGAGTTCGTCAGAGGGTGGGCCATCGGCTCCCGTGCGTTGATGATTCGCTAAATATTCGCCTATCCGGCTTGACGAAATATCGCACGGAGCGGGCTCAGCTTCCACCCCTTTGGTGGCCCGTTGGCTGGATTCTATGGCCTTTGCGGCTAGGTCTGTGGACTACCTGCCCAAATAGCCCCTGTTCCTGGCTGTCGCCAGCCTGTCAGGAGCGTTATTTGACATTGTCAGATCTAATGTATATTGTTTCTGACATTAAGGTAATCATGAGCGACGGCCCCCATAGGAGTCTGCCAATGAGACGGCGCTGGCAGCGCGTGGCGGAACGCGCCGCCAACGCCGCCTATAACGCCGAGGACGTCGGCGCGGCGTTGGTGCCGGCGCTTGAACAGGATTGCCGCGAGGAGCTGAGGCCGGGGTTCATGGCAAAGCTCAGGCAGATGGGCGAGAAGCCCGTGCTGTTCAAGGAGGTGGTCGCCGGAGAGATTGCGGTGTTGCGGAGCGAGGCGGCGGCCGGACTTGAGCGGGCGGTGCTCGACAACCTGGCATGTCTGTCCGAGACCGAGATGGCAGGCTTCGCCCTGCTGAAGGGAGCTGTGGCAGGCGCGCTGCAGACGGCGCTGAACCAGCGCTCCCGTCAGGTCGAGGAGCACTACGCACGGGAGGACTCCCGGCCGCGCGCGGCAAATGTCCGGGGTCGTCTTGAGGAGGCCGGGAACTGCGCCGACCTCGCGGCCATAGCGGAGAGGGTTCTGGGGATTTCTCCAGACAAAGTCCCCGCGAAGCTCCGGCGCAAGACCGGGTTGGACGACGGGGTGCAGCTGTGAAGAAGCGCCTGAGGGCACACGCCGACGAACCGGATCGCAGCATGCTCGTTCATGTAGCGGAGCCGGGGGTCCGCTCTCCCAAGGGCGCGCTGCGCTGCGCAATTGGCGCGCAGGTGGCGTTCTCTACGGAGAGCCTCGAGTCGTACTTTTTCGCGACCTGGGAGCCGGTTGCGTACGACGCTCTCCTCGTGGCGGCGGCTGTCGAGTTCGCAGACAAATCGCGGGCCCGCTCGGCCTACAAGTGGGAGCGCCGTTTCGAGCTCCGGATTCCCGTCCACGACGTCGGCCGGTGGGAGACACAACCGGTCAAGGCGAGCCTCGTTGATGCGCTGTCATTCTTGACCGGAGATCGGTGGGACATCGCGTTCTATCAGAGAGCGCATGCGGAGCCGCAACCGCGGCAGGGTGCGTTGAGCCTCCACAGCGGCGTCGAAGCGGTCATTCCCTTTAGCAACGGGCTCGACTCCCGCGCTGTCGCCGGACTCGTGGGCCGCGACATGGGTACTCGGCTGGTGCGCATCCGGCTCGGAGCGGGCCTTTCGGGCGGCGAGGAGCTGGCGGGCGCGCACCAGGCATTCACGGCCGTTCCCTACAAGGTCAGCGCCGGAACGAAGCGATTTGCAGAGTCGTCCGCACGCTCGCGCGGATTCAAGTTCTCGGTAATCAGCGGTCTCGCGGCGTATCTGGCGAACGCCCACCAGATCATCGTGCCGGAAAGCGGACAGGGTGCGCTGGGACCGGCGCTGGTCTCAGTGGGACAGGCGTATGAGGACTACCGCAGCCATCCGGTCTTCACCGTGAAGATGGAGCGGTTTCTTAAGGCGCTGCTGGGCCGCGACCTCCGTTTCGTGTTTCCGCGCCTGTGGTCCACGAAGGGCGAGACGCTGAAGGAGTTCGTCGAGGCATGCGATGACTCGCGGTGGGCTGCGACATGGTCGTGCTGGCGGCAGAGCCGCCATGTGAGCGTGGACGGCAGGCGCCGCCAGTGCGGAGTGTGCGCTGCTTGCATGCTCCGGCGGATGAGCGTGCACGCGGCGGGCCTGTCGGAGGACGCCGCACGCTATGTGTGGGAAGACCTCAGCGCGCCGAGCTTCGAGAAGGGCGTAGCCGGCTCCTACCGCCAGAAGCACAGGCTGAAGGCGTCGAGGGAGTACGCGATCGCGGGGGCGCTGCACATGGATCACATGGCCGCGCTTGCGGACGCACCGGCGCTGCGGCGAGACCTTGAGCTTACGGCCTTCCAGCTGGCGGGCGCGCTCGGACTCGGCAGGGAGGATGTCCGAGCGCGACTTGAGCGCCTTATACGTCGGCACAGTTCTGAATGGGAAGCGTTCCTGGGTTCCCTTGGTTCGGAATCATTTGTTGCCGCTTGGGCAATGCGAGGTGGGTCATGATGACGCTTGAGCAGCTCTCGCCGAAGGAGACAGGCGAACGCCTTCGCCTGGCGCGCGAGAGCGTCAATGTAAGGCAGGCTGATGCCGCGGCCGCGATCGGCGTGGCGAGAACCACCATCATTGCGATCGAACAAGGGGACCGACGGGTGCGCTTGGGCGAGCTGCAACGGCTCGCGCGGCTTTACAACACTTCGGTCAATGCGCTCCTGCGCCGCGAAGCTGTCCATGTGGATCTCGCGCCGCGCTTTCGCAAGCTGCACGGCGAGCATGATGGCGCCGTGGCGGAAGCTGCCGAGTTGCTGGCGAGTCTCGCAAAGGCGGAGGTCGAGCTCGAGAACCTGCTGGGTGTCGAGCGTGTGCGCAATTATCCGCCCGAGCGTGCCATCCTCACAGGGGACGTCCGAGCGCAGGCGGAACAGGATGCGATGGACCTGCGCCAGCGTCTCGGCCTGAACAACGCGCCTATCACCGATATCGTCACGCTCCTCGAGATGGAGATGGGCGTTCGCGTTTACGTGCGTCGTTTCGATGGGCGCATCTCGGGACTCTTCGCGTACGACGAGGCGCTTGGCGCCTGTATGTTGCTGAATGCCAATCACAACCGCAGCCGAAGGACACAGACCGCTAGCCACGAGACCGGGCACCTGGTCTCGACACGGCGTGACCCGGAGGTCTACCGAGACGACGCAAGGGAGCAGTCGCGCGAGGAGCGCTATGCGGATGCGTTCGGGCGGGCCTTTCTTACACCTGCCCGCGCCGTGATGCAGAAGTTCCACGAGGTCACTGCGGGTTCGGGGTTGCTGAGCCGCCGCCACGTCATCGTCCTCGCGCATTTCTTCGGTGTGTCGCGCGAGGCGATTGTGCGCCGCCTCGAAGAGCTCGGGCTCACCAAGCCCGGCACCTGGGATTGGTTCCAGTCTGAGGGCGGCATTACAGACGAACAGGCACGTCAGGTTCTCGGAGATCTCTGGGCTGTGGATATGCAGAAGGCCGACGCCGACCGGCCGACAGCACTTCGGCTTAATCTTCTGGCTCACGAGGCCAGCAGGCGGGGACTGCTCAGTGAAGGCCAGCTTGCACGGCTCCTGCACATCGATCGCGTAGAGCTCAGGGAGCTGCTTTCCGACCAAGATACTGACGGAGGCGTGGGCGATGCCCCCATCAACCGCGCTGAATGACGCCGTCGGCGTGCTCGTTGCGGACACAAGCACGATCATCAACCTGATCGCGACAGGAGTCGCGAATGACGTACTGACGGCACTGCCACACCGCGTGGTCGTCGCCGACTGCGTGCCGACGGAGCTTGAGGTCGGGCGGACACGTGGCCGTGCTGCCTACGATGCGCTTATGGCGCTGGCGGCCGCTGCTGTCATCGATATCGTCGCTCTTCCCGAGGCAGCGAATGCGCACTTCGAGTCTCTTGTTGTCGGCGACGCCGTCGAGACGCTGGACGACGGCGAGGCGGCGACGATCGCGTACGCTGTGGAATGCTCCGCCACGGCGCTTGTCGATGAGCGCAAGGCGACGCGCATTTCCGCTCAGCGTTTCCCTACGCTGAGGGTCGCTTGCACGGTCGACGTTCTGATTCACCCGGCCGTACAGGCGCGGCTCGGCGAGGAACGGCTGCGGGAGGCGGTCTTTGGAGCGCTCAATGACGGAAAGATGAGCGTCCTTCCGCAGCACCTCGAGTGGATCGTCGCACTCATCGGGGAAGAGCGGGCTGCCCGGTGCCCAAGTCTCCCTGAGCGCGTTCGGAGACGGGACCGCTGTAAGGTGTCATGATGCGGTGCCCCGGTGTCGACGCCGGACGTTAACCGGATCTTTACCCTCAACTTCCCATAATGAACTTAAGGATAGAGATCATGAGGGTTGTGCTTGGAACAGCCGCAGTATCTGGGTCTTGAAGAGGCCCGCCAGGCGCTGGCGGAGCGGGGCGTGGTGTTGACGCCGCGCCAGATGAAGCGCGCGGCTGATCGCGATGGCGAGGGCCGGCGCAAGCTGCCCTTCTTCATCGACCCCATCGACGGCACCCTCAAGATCGAAAGACAGGCCTTGCTTGATGTCTATGTCAAGCGGCAGAGCGAGGCGCAGCGCCAATGGCAGCCGCGCCCGTAGCGATACAACTTGCAAGATCTGAAACAGCCGTGCAGGATGCGCGGCGATGACGGATATCAGGAAAAGGGAAGGGCGCAAGGGCGTCACGTATCAGGTGCGGTTTCGGACCGGGAACGGCTTCGAGTACCGCACGTTTGACACACTCAAGGAGGCCCGTCAGTTTCGGGAGGACGGGCAGGCACAGAAGCGCAGCGCGCGCCGGGGCGCCGAGGCGCTGACGGTGGTGCAGGCCGTCGACCGTTGGATGGATATCTGTTCAAAGGAAGGGCGAGACGGCCGGGATCCGATCACAACCCATACGAGGAAGTGCTACCAGTACCGCGCCGACCTGATGAAGGCATCGAGTGGGACACCGACTTCGCCAGCCTCGAAGCGCCAGACGTTGTCGAGTTCCGCTCCTGGCTCCTCAAGCATTGCGGGCGCGACCAGGCGCGGCGGACCCTGTCCTCGTTCCATTCCGTCGTCAAGGAGATGTCGACGCGCGGCTTCATCGCCAGCAACGTCGCGGCGGGCATCAGCATCCGCTCGGAGTCACGCTACCGGGAGCCCGTGGTGATACCGACACCAGCGGAAGTGCTGGAATTGTTGCGGGCGGCCGACCGCCTTGCAAACTCGAAGAACCGCCAGACGGCGCGCACCTGGGAACGCTACCGTCCCATGCTCTATCTGGCCGCGGACTCCGGGATGCGGCCTCAGGAAACCCTTGCTGTCGCCGGGGCGAATGTCTTTCCGAACGGCGTCAAAGTGGATCGGGCGATCGAGCGAGGCGGCTACCGCCTGTCGGTCACGAAGACGCCGGCGGGGCGGCGGTTCATCGACTTGAGTCCCGAGACGGCCGGCGTGGTCATCCACTACCGCGACCACAAGGCGACGAAGAACGACCACGACCTCGTCTTTCCGACCTCCGCCGGGCACTGGCAGAGCGTCGATACATGGCGGCGTCGCTGCTTTCACGAGGCATGCGAGGCCGCGGGTCTCATGGAGACTGTCGAGGAGGACGGCAAAGCCGTCGAAAGGCCAAAGTACCGGCCCTATGATCTCCGTCACTTCTACGCTTCAGTCCTGATCGCACGGCGCACCAACCTGAAGCGCCTCCAGAAGCTCATGGGACACGAGAACGTGCGCCTCACGCTCGATGTTTACGGTCACTTGATCGAGGCCGCCGAGCTCGGCGACGAAGCGCCGATCGGGATGCTGGCAGGGCTCTCAACGGCTGCCTGTGGCAACTCTGTGGCGCAGACCACTTAAGCGTTTGATTTCCTTTGCTCTAATCCTGACTGTCACGCAGGAGGTCGCGGGTTCAAGTCCCGTCGCTCGCGCCACTTTTCTTTCAAAGACTTAGCGGAATACTACGGAAAGAAACCCGCCCGAAAGGACGGTTTTCTGCCACAAGGCCCGGCCTTTTCCAGTCCTTAAAAACCCCTGTAAATCCGGCATTCTCTGCGGCGGTCCGTTTCGGGCTGTGGCAAAGCTGTGGCGAGTATTACGAAAAGCAACATTTTCCGTAGCGTTGGATCGGAGGGTCTGCGACCTCCTGTCTACGGATCGGTCGGTCGCAGGCGCGTGGTTCGGAGGTGGCTTGCGAATCGCTGTTCCCCGGGGAACCGAGGAGCCGGTTGCTAAAGCGGCCCGCGCGGGCCTTGGAAGGCCGGAAGAGGGGACGGTGTCGGGGCCGTCCCCGGCGCCGGGCGCGGAAGGCTCAGGGCTTCCGCCAGGGCAGCCCGGCGCTTCAGAGATCTGACTCGGGCGAGGCGGCGCGGGAGCGCTTGCCCGGGCGCGCGTCCTCCCGGAATCCCACGATGCGCTCGACGCTCTCGAGCGGGTGGGTCTGGTCATAAAAGGTCGCGATCATCGCGGGGCTCGTGCGCGCACTTGGCGATGTCGCGGTAGTTGGGGTTGGGGCCGAGATCCAGGCGCAGGGAGATCCCGGTCTGGCGGAGGCTCTTGGAGTCGCGGCTGCGGCCCTCGCTGTCGAGCCGCAGCCCTGCCTTGATCAGCAGTTCCTTCATTCCCTCGCGGTGGTTCTCGAGGAAGAGGGGGTCATCGGGCTTGGCGTCGGGGCGGTCGGCGCGCATCGCCTTGAGGGGCTGGCGTTCGCAAGAACGTGGGGGTTCGAATCCCCCCTTCCGCACCAATACCGAAGAGACCCCACAGACACGGCGCCTCTTCATTTCAGCGAGCCGGCAACCGGCACCCTTCCTGACATCGCGTGGGCGCCCCGGCCAACCCCTCCACCTGTTCCACGGCCGGTCGCAGCCCGCGGTTCCCGCCATCGGCCACGGATCAAGCCATTCACGCGCCGCCCCGCGCAGGTCCTGCTACGTTCTCCCGTCAGGGGGTGATGGTGTTTCACCCGGAGGGGAACTACTACTCAGAGCTTCATGAGGTTCTCCTGTCGGACGGGCGGACGGTGACGGATCAGATGCCGTTCCCGGAGGAGGTGTATGGGCCTCCTCCCC
>CAYRAE010000052.1:0-4051 GCA_964422175.1 uncultured Luteitalea sp.
TCGCGCAGCCGGCCCGCGCCGCCAACCGCGAGCACCAGCAGTTGATGGCCGACATCCGGATGCTGCAGGAGCAATCGCAGCAACTGCAGCTCGTGCTCGTGTCCCTGGCCGACACGTTGAAGAGCCTCAACGCGAAGCTCGACGACCAGGCCAACACCACGCGCAAGCAGTTCGCGGATCAGAAGCTGCTCATCGACAATCTCGGGAGCGATCTGCGCGTCGTGCGCGAGCGGCTCGACGAGAACAACACGCGCGTCAACACCATCGGGCAGGAGCTCACGTCGCTGCGCGACGCGGTCAACACGCTGCCGTCGCAGCTGCAGCCTGCCGTCACGATGATTCCCGGACCCGATGGGACGATGATCCCGGCGCCGCAGCCGTCGGTTCCCGTGACCGGCACGCCGGGAGCCACGGCCCCTGGTGGCGCGACGGGGCCGGCTGGCGGACTGTCACCGCAGCGGATGTTCGACACCGCGCAGGCTGATTACGCGGCCGGCCAGTGGCCACTGGCGATCTCCGGCTTCGAACAGTTCATCCGCACCTTCCCCACGCACGAACGATCGGACGATGCGCAGTTCTACATCGGGGAGTCGTATCAGCTCGATGGCAAGTTCAAGGAAGCGGTCGGGGCGTACGAGAAAGTCATCGCCGACTATCCGTCTGGCGATCGCGTGCCGCAGGCCCTCTACAAGCGCGGCGTGGCGCTGAGCCTGCTCGGCGAGAACGACCGCGCGCGCGAGAGCTTCCAGCAGGTCATCAGGAACTACCCGCAGAGCGAGGTCGCCGTCCTCGCCAAGCAGGTGCTCGACGGCCTGAACCGCAGGCCGCGGTAAAGGCAGGCACCCAGGAAACGCGTGGGGCCGGGCTTCCACCTTCGCCCTTCGGGCTACGGCGGACAGGTCGCCCGGCCCGTTCGCAAGGCCGCCGTCAGACGAGACAGCCGCCCCGCGTTAGGGTTGCGTAGCGCAATCGATCGCCTTGAAGGCCCATGGCCGATGGCCTGAGGCCGACAAGCGACCAGACTGTACCCCGGCGGGGTCGTCGGGGCGTGACGGACCCGGGATGCCCGGGTGGAGAGAGCAGGAAGCGTATGGGAAGCGTCAACAAGGCCATTCTCGTGGGGAACCTCGGGCGGGACGCCGAGCTGAAATTCACCGGTAACGGGTTCGCGATCGCGCGGTTCAGTATCGCGACCACAGACAGACGCAAGGACAGCAAGACCGGCGAGTGGGTCGAGAAGACCGAATGGCATCGCATCGTCCTGCTGGGCAAGCAGGCCGAGTCGCTGCAGGACTACCTGAAGAAGGGCAAGCAGATCTACGTCGAAGGTCGCATCGAGACCCGCTCCTGGGACGACAAGGACGGGCAGAAGCGGTACACCACCGAGATCGTGGCCGATCGCATCCAGTTGCTGGGGAGCGGGGGCGGCGGACGTGGCGGTGGTGGCAGCCGCGGCGAGGACGACTACGACTACGGCGGTGGATCGAGCTCGTCGAGCGGCAGCGGCGGCGGGGGCGGTGGCTTCGACCCTGCCGGCGGCGAGGCCGACGAGGACATCCCGTTCTAGAACATGCCGGGAATGCCGCGCTGCGGGGACTGCAGCCGGAACAGCACATGCCGCGACGCCAGGGTGGGTCGCGGCATTCGTGTGTCAGGACTCGTGTGACCGGGGCTCGGCGCCGGACAACGCGGCAAGCGCGGCGTCCTGCGCGTCGGCGAGACTCAGGCCGCGTACCGCATCGCGCGCCTGACGCAGCGACGTGGCGGCCATGCTGAACTCGCGCAATCCCAGGCCGATCAGCACGCGCAGCAGTGTTGCGTCGGCCGCCATCTCACCGCACACGGCCACGCGCCGCCCATGACGGCGTGCCCCGCGCACGACCATCCGAATCAACCGCAACACGGCCGGGTGCTTCGAGTCGTACAGGTGTTGCAGCCTGACGTCGCCGCGATCGGCGGCCAGCGTGTACTGCGTGAGATCGTTCGTCCCGATGCTCAGGAAGCTCGCGTGCTGCGCCAGCCGCCTCGCGTCGAGCGCCGCGGCTGGCACTTCCACCATGACGCCGGCCGGTGGCGCGGGCAGGCCGAGACGCTCCGCCTGCTCGGCCAGGATGCGCGTCGCGCGCACCACCTCGTCGACCGTGGTCACGAACGGGAACAGGATGCGCAGGTTCCTGCCCTGGCCCGCCTTCACGAGCGAACGGAGCTGACGTTCCAGCAATTCCGGACGAACGAGTCCCAGCCGCAATCCACGCATGCCGAGCCGCTCGCGAGGCTCGACGTCGAAGAGCTCCGGCAGGCCCATCTCCTCCGGCGTGATGTCGAAGGTCCTGATGGTGACTTCCCTGTCGCCCGCCTCGTCGAGCACGGCGCGATAGGCGTCAATCTGTAACTGTTCGCTGACGCTTCCGATCGGTTGCCCGCCGAGGAGGAGCTCGGATCGCACCAGTCCGAGCCCCGCCGCGCCCTCGCGCCACGCGAACGCCACGTCTTCCGGACGCTCGACGTTGGCGTACAGATGAACGGGTTCGTCGTCTGCCGTTGCGGCAGGTCCGGAGAGCAACGGCTGCGGGACCGTCGTGGCCGCGAGCACTCGACGCATGGCGTCGATGACCGTCTGCGGCGGGTCCACGGCAATCGCGCCGCGCGTGCCGTCCACGAGGAGCATGACGCCGGGCGGCACGACCCTGGTCGCTTCCTGGAGCCCGACGACGGCGGGAATGCCCATGGACCGCGCGAGGATCGCCGTGTGCGCCGTGCGCGTGCCCGCGTCGGTCGCCAGCGCGGCAAGCCGGCTCCAGTCCAGTTGCGCCGCCACGGAGACCGGCAGGTCGTCGGCGACGAAGACGCACGGCTCCGTGAAGCGCGCGAGCTGCGCGTTGAGCCAGCCCGCGTCGCTGTCGTCGCGCTGGAGGTTGGCGCGGACGCGTCCGAGGACGTCGCTGAGATCGCCGTGGCGTTCCTGCAGGTACGGATCCTCGATGGCGCGGAGGCGCTGCACCAACTCCTCCCCCGCCTCGACCACCGCCCATTCGGCGTTGACCTGCCGCGTCCGGATGAGTGCGTCGGCGCGCTCGCGCAGCAGGGGGTCTGCGAGCATCAGCAGCTGCACGTCGAACATGCCGGCGAGATCGGCGCCGAGCACGTGACGCGTCCGATCGCGGATTTCCTCGAGCTGCCTGCTGGTGCGTTCACACGCATCGACGAGGCGCGCCTGTTCGGCGGCGACGGCGTCGGCAGCGATGCGATACCTGACGTCGTGCGTGCGGAGGCGCACGACGACGGCTGGCCCCAGGGCCTCGCCCGGCGCAACGGCGACGCCTGTCAGCATCAGCACGTCACACCTCCCCGAAGCCGTCGGCGACGAGCGCGGTCAACGCGTCAGCGGCCGCTTCCGCATCATCGCCGTCCGTGCGGATGACGATCGTCGATCCGCGCGCGGCGCCGAGCAGCAGCAGGCCGAGGATGCTCTTGCCGTCGAGTTCGCGCGGCCCTTTTGCCACGCGGACCGTGGCGACGAATTGCGAGGCCAGCCGCACGAAGCGGGCCGCCGCACGGGCGTGCAGGCCGAGCGGGTTCACGATCGCCACTTCTCGCGTCACCATCGACTTACGAACCGGCGTCGGGCCGCATCAGATCGGACGCCACGCGGATGGCCTCGCGCGCGTGCTCGCGGACCTGTCGCGCGATGGCCAGCAGTCCGCTGTTGCTGCTGTCGAGGCTCGCGAGCTTCACCAGCATCGGGAGGTTGACACCCGTCACGACCTCGACCTCATCGTCTTCGAGGAACGTGATCCCGAGGTTGCTTGGCGTGCCGCCGAACATGTCGGTGAGGATCAGCACGCCGGCGCCGCCGGCCACGCGCTCGACGGCGGCCGCGATCTGATCCCGTGCCGCGTTCGGGTCGTCGTGCCAGCCGAGCGCCACGGCCTGGAAGCGCACCTGTTCGCCGGCGATCATCTCCGCCGCGTTCACCAGTTCGTGCGCCAACTGGCCGTGCGTCACCACGACCACGCCAAGTCCCTGTCCCGCGTCTGCCATGTCTCCCATT
>CAYRAE010000052.1:4151-13282 GCA_964422175.1 uncultured Luteitalea sp.
GTGCGTCACCACGACCACGCCAAGTCCCTGTCCCGCGTCTGCCATGTCTCCCATTCTTCCACGCCCGGTCCGTTCAGCGGTCGGGCCGGAGGGCCGAGCCTACCTCTTGCCACAGTGGGTAGGACCGGCTCTCCGGCCCCTACTCATGCGCGATGTCGCGGTGGCGGACGCGCAGGCGGATGCCCTCGACGTCGGCCATGCGGCGTTTCAGTTCCTCGGCGATGGCCACCGACCGGTGCTTGCCTCCCGTGCAGCCGACGGCCACCGTGACGTAGCTCTTGCCCTCCGCGGCGTACCGCGGCAGCAGGAACGCCAGCAGATCCGAGACTCTGTCGAGGAACGTGGCGTAGTCCTCGTACTGCTCCAGGAACTGCCTCACCTCCGCGTCGCGGCCGGTGTGGGGCCGCAGTTCCGGCACGAAATGCGGGTTCGGCAGGAAGCGCGCGTCGAACACGAGGTCGGCATCGATCGGGACACCGTGCTTGAACCCGAAACTGAGGAACGTGACCACAGGGCCCGACGACGCGCCGAGATCCCGCGACGCGGCCATGAAGGCGTGCCGCAACTCGTGCACGGTCATGTCCGTCGTGTCGATGATCTGGTCGGCCATCGCGCGGATCGGCTGGAGTTGCTCGCGCTCGACGCGTATGCCCTCGCTCACCGATTGATGCTCCGCGAGCGGGTGGGGCCGGCGCGTTTCGCTGAAGCGCCTCACGAGCGCGGCGTCCGATGCGTCGAGGAAGATCAGCCGCGGATCCAGGCCAGGCATGTCACGCAGCGACGCGTACGTCGTGGGGAACGCCGTGAGCAGCGACCGCTCCCTGATGTCGACGACGACGGCAGCGCGCGTGATCTCGCCGCCGGCGCGCAGGGTCAGTTCCGCGAACGTCGGAATGAGCGCGACAGGCAGGTTGTCGACGCAGAAGTAGCCGAGGTCTTCGAGCGCCCTGACCGCCTGCGTCTTCCCCGATCCCGACAGCCCGGTCAGCACGATGAAGCGGCTCATGACTCCCCCGCCCGCAGCTGCGCTTCGAGCGTGGCCACGAGACGCTGCGCCGCCGAATTGCCGCGTGCCAGCAGCAGATGACGCCGGGCGGCGACTTCCACGAGGATGCCGATGTTCCGGCCGGGGGCCACGGGCAGCGCCACGACAGGCACCTGGACGCCGAGCAGCGGCTCGGTGGTCTGTTCGAGACCGAGCCTGTCGCAGTCGGTGTGCGCCTCCCAGCGCACCAGGCGGACCAGCAGTTCCACGTGTACGCTCTGGCGCGTCGACGCGACGCCGAACAGGTCCTGCACGTTCATGATGCCGAGGCCGCGCAGCTCCATGTGGTGCCGCGTGAGCGCCGGCGACGTGCCGATCAGCGTGGACCCCCGCCGCGTGATCTCGACGGCATCGTCGGCCACGAGGCGATGGCCGCGCACCACGAGGTCGAGTGCGCATTCGCTCTTGCCGATGCCGCTCTCGCCGAGCAGGAGGACGCCCAGCCCCAGGATGTCCACGAGCACGCCGTGGAGCGTGGCGACGGGCGCCAGGGCTTCTTCGAGCAGGCCCGTGAGCAGCACGAGCGCTTCAGACGTGAGGACGTCGGTCGAGAGGACCGGCACGTCCATGGTGTCGGCCAATTCCACGAGGATCGGATCGACGGCCAGTCCGCCCGTGATCACGATGCATGGCAGTCCCGGTCGCAGCACGTCGCGCAGACGCAGACGGCGCTCGTCCGCCCCGAGCCCGGCGAGGTACTGCACCTCGCTGCGGCCGAACAGGAGGACGCGGCCGTCCTCGAGGTAGTGTGCCTGTCCGGTCAGCGCGAGACCGGTCTTCTGCAGTGACACACGCGTGATGCGGCGTCCGATGCCGTTGGCGCCCGCGCGCAGCGTCAGGTCGCCGAGCGCGGTGCCCGCGCAGCGCGTCAGCAGGTCACGAACCGTGAGTCCGAGGGCACCCGAATCGGGGATGACCACCATGGCCGGAGCCGTCCTCGTACGGCGGGATCAGTACAGCACCTTGCGCTGGTTGGACGTCGGGATCCGGAGCTCTTCGCGGTACTTCGCGATCGTCCGGCGCGCGAGCACCAGCCCTTCGCGCTGGAGGATGCTGACGATCTTCGAGTCGCTGAGCGGCTTGCGGCCGTCTTCGGCCTCGATGATCCTGCGGATCCGCTGCTTGATCGTGACCGACGAGACGCTCTCGCCGAACGAGCTGCTGATGCCGCTGTGGAAGAAGTACTTCATCTCGAACACGCCCTGCGGCGTGTGCATGTACTTGTTGTTCACCACGCGGCTGACGGTGCTCTCGTGCATGCCGATGTCTTCGGCCACGTCGCGCAGGACGAGCGGACGCAGGTGCTCGATCCCGTGGTCGAGGAACTCCCGCTGGAACTGGATGATGCTGTTGGCGACCTTGATGATCGTCTTCTGGCGCTGATCCACCGACTTGAGCAGCCAGAGTGCCGAGCGGAACTTCTCCTTCACGTACGCGCGCGTCTCGGCCGCCGACTCGTCGTGCTTGTTGTCCAGCAGGCGCTTGTACACCGGGCTGATCCGCAGTTGCGGCAGTCCATCGTCGTTGAGGGCGGCCACGTACTGGTCTTCCACCTTGACGATGTAGACGTCGGGCATGACGTACTGCGACGGCGCCGGATTGAAGCGGCTGCCCGGTTTGGGGTCGAGGTTCCTGATGACCTCAATGTGGTCCTTGAGCTGCTCGATGGGCATGCCCATCCGCTTGGCGATCTCGGGGACCTGATGGTTCTGCAGCAGCCGGAGGTGCTCGGTGACGATCACGTCGGACGGCGTGGCTGCGTAGCCCAGGTGGCGCAGCTGGAGAGTGAGGCACTCCTGCAGGTCGCGCGCGGCCACGCCGACAGGGTCCAGGTGCTGCAGGATGGTCAGCACATCCTCCACCTGGGACGGGGTCCAGTCGCCCATCTGGGCGAGCTCGTCGACCGAGGCCACGAGGTAGCCATCGTCGTTCAGGTTGCCGATGATGGCTTCGCCGATCTCCCGCGCCTGAGGGGAGATGTCCAGGCGCATCGACAACTGCCAAAGCAAATGGTCGGCCAACGTGCCCGACGTCGAGAGCGTGTTCTCGATGGGCGGCAGCTCCTTGACCTCCACTGGCATGCGGGAGCGGTAGCCGCCATCGTCCAGGTATTCGCCGAAGAAGTAGGCGTAGTCCTGCTCGTCCCAGTTGGCGTCGGGCCGGTCCGGCTTGGGGGCTTCCGGGGCCTCGGGCTCCGACGTCTGGGCCTGGGGTTCCACCGCCTGCAACTCCTCGGTGGAAACCTCCTCCAGCATCGGATTTTCGACCATTTCCTGGTTCAGAAGCTCGGCCAGCTCGAGCGTCGTCATCGGCAGCAGCTTGATCGCCTGCTGCAGCGAGGGCGTCAGGACGAGCTTCTGCGAGAGTCGGGTCTGGAGCTTCTGAGTGATGGCCATGGTGTCTGGCTACGCAAACGATGCAAAGGGCTCAGTCGAGCCTGAAATCGGTCCCAAGGTAGATGCGCTTGACCTCCTCGTCGGCCGCCAGGTCTTCAGGGGTTCCACTCTTGAAGATGGTACCCGCATGCACAATATGCGCCCGATCGGTGATCTTCAATGTCTCGCGGACATTATGGTCCGTAATGAGGACGCCGATGCCACGATTTTTCAGGTGGAAGATGATGGTCTGGATATCCGAGACCGCGATCGGGTCGATCCCCGCGAAGGGCTCGTCCAGCAGGATGAACTTCGGGTTGTTGACCAGGGCGCGCGTGATCTCGACACGCCGGCGCTCGCCGCCCGACAGGGTGTAGGCCTTCGACCGTGCCAGATGGGACAGGGAGAGCTCGGCCAGCAGCTCCCGGCACCGGATCCGCCGCTGGGCGGCGTCGAGGTCGATCGTCTCCAGAATCGCCATCACGTTCTGTTCGACGGTGAGGCCCCTGAAGATCGACGCCTCCTGCGGCAGGTAGGCCAGCCCCTTGCGGGCCCTGACGTAGATCGGATCGTGGGTGATGTCGGCACCGTCGAGCGTCACGGTGCCCGAGTCGGGCCGCGCCAGGCCGACGCACATGTAGAACGTGGTCGTCTTGCCGGCGCCGTTGGGGCCGAGCAGGCCCACGACTTCGCCGGAGCGCAGTTCGAGGCTGACGCCTCCCACGACGGTGCGGCCGCCATACGCCTTCGTGAGGCGATCGGTCTGCAGGAGGGCCATCAGGATGGCTTCAGGGCGGGGCACGTCCCGGCGGTGCGGCCCTGCGTTCGGGTGGACTGGTTGCCGTCCACGGTGATGACATCGGATGCGCGGAAGAACGTCAGGCGCCGGCCCGTCGTCTCGCGACACTCGTTGGGGAACTGCTCGAGCACCACCACGGGCGTGCCGGTCAGGAGGTAGCGCCCTTCCTTCGTGAAGTACGTCAACCGGGCGCACGTCGCGTTGCGCGTCGCGGTCTGGAGCGTCACGGCCTCGTAGGCTTCGAGGCGCTCGAGTTCGCGACCGCCGTCGAGCATGTACATCTCGATGCGATTGCCGCGAAGGTCGCCGTCGCGCGCGCTCACCAGGCGCGCCGTGCCGCGCAGCGTGGCGCGGCGTTCCTTGTCGTCGTAGGCGACCTCGTCGGCGGTACCCGTGGTGACGGTCCGGGGCGCACCGGCCGCCGCGTCGGGATCGTCCATCTCCATCACGGTGCGGGCCTTCCCCACGGCCAGCATGTTGCCGGAGGCCTCGTCGAGCGTGATCGAGTCGCCCTTCACCGACGTCGCCCCCTGCCAGATCTGGGCGTCGCCGGTGTAGACGGCCTTCTTCGCCTGACGGTCCAGTCGCGCGGCCGTGACGTTCACGGGTTCGTCTCCCGAGAACAGGCCCGGGCGGGTGGCGCCGTCGCTTCCGCCCTGCAGCACGGATCGGACGTCGGTCTCCGCTGCCACGTCGTCACCACCGCCAATGATGTTGATGATGCGGGCCTGCACCGATCCGCGCGCGTCGTCGACGCGCGCGGTGAGGGTGGTGCCTTCCGCGCTGAGCGTGATGTCGCCCGATTCGGTGCGGTAGACCAGCCGCGGGGCCGATGCGGTGCGTTGGGCGTCCTTGACCTGTACCGTCCCCGTGAATGTGGCGCGGTCGATCGCGTCGAGGCTGCCCTTCGTGTTCAATTCGAGGGTCTCGGCGGTGATGGTGCGATCGAGGCCGGCCTGTCCTCGCGACGCCGGCCGTGTCTCGCGGAAGACCACGTCCTTCGAGAACGTGGCACCGGTGAGGCCCCGCCCCGGCTGTCCGGTGCCTGTCAGTGACTGGCCCGTGATGACGCGTGCGGGCGTAGCCCCTGCCTGTGGTACCGACAGCGCGACGTTGTCCTGCGCCGTCAGACCCGTCATGGTGGACCCATCCGCATCGAGCTGCATGTCGATGAGCGCGCCGTCGAGACGTCGTCCCTGGCCGCCGCCTTCCGCGCGGAACCGCACGCTCGCGCGCTCGGCCAGCGTCACCTGACGCAGTGTCCGCCCGTCGGGCTGATACGAGAGATTGATGTCTGTGGCCGACAACTGCTGCAACTGCTGTGGAGGCGGCAGCGAGACCGCCGACTTGTCGCGCAGTTCCACGAGTTCGACGATGTCGGCCTCGGGTTGCATGAAGACGGTGATGGTCGTACCGGTGAGCTCCTGCCCTTCGCGCCTCACCGTGGCGGCGTCCTGCAGGCGTATGTAGCGATCGGCACGCGCGAAGCCCGCCGAGCCGGCGGTCATGTGCGTGTCGCCCTGACCCTGTCGATCGGCGGCGATATCGATGCGTGCGCGCTCGAGCATCCACAGCACGTCGCGCGTGTTGTCGTAGGTCGCACCGACCGACGACCCCGTCATCCGCTCGCGCGTGAAGCGCACGTCGCCGGGAATGCGGATGATGCCGTCCGTCGAATCGTAGGTCGCCTCGGGCCCGGTCATGGTGAGGTTGTCGCTGGTCACCAGCTTCAGGTTGCCCGTCAGGCGCACCTGCGCGTTGTCCTTGGTGACCTCGGCCTCGTCGCCGCTGATGGTGAAGCCGCGCCTGTCGTCGCGCGGCGGCACGGTCACGTTGACCGACTTGAACACCGTGCGTCCGTCGGGATAGGTTCGCAGCCCCTCGTGACGCAGGTCCATGTCGCGTGCTTCGCCGCGCGTTCGCGTGATGAGGCCGCCGCTCGACTCGACGACGGCGTCGGGATCGGTGCGCGGATCGCTGACCTCGCCGGTCAGGATCGGCCGTCCACGCAACTGGAGGCCGAGCCACGCGGCAAAGCCGAGTGCGAACGCCGCAAGCACCACGCGAAGAAGGCGACGCATGCGCATCAGGCGGTACTCGCCTCTGATCCGGTGCCCGGTGCCCGGTGCCCGGTGCCCGCCTCTGACCCGGTTGCCGGGGTCGTTCCGTCCGTCGACCGCATGTCGGCGACTGTCAGTTCGAGCGTCGTCTCGCCGCGGAACGTCTGCTTGTCGAGCGAGTAGGCCAGCTGCAGTGACTGGCGATGCTCTTCCCAATGCGCGGCCTTCTCGATCGCGCGCCACGCGATGGCGCTGAAGATGCGGCCGTCCTGACGCACCTGTACCTTGAGATGGCGATCCTTGATGCGGCGCGGCGTACCGAGGAGTTCCACGCCGTGTGCCGAGAACACGGGTTTGCTGTTGGCGAGGCCGAACGGGGCCATCAGCTCCAGCCCGGCGACCACGCGTGCGTCGATGTCGGCCAGGCGGAGCTCGCCGTCGATGCGCAGGCGCGGCATGAGGTCCGTCGGTTCGAGACACGCCAGGCCGTGCGCGTTGATGCGCTCGCGGAACTCCGGGATGCGCGCGGCGTCCATCGTGAGTCCGGCCGCCTGTCGATGCCCGCCGTACTTCTCGAACAGATCGGCGCACCCATCGAGCGCGCCGAGCATGTCGAACGCCGGGATCGATCGGCACGAACCGTGCGCGATGCCGTCCTCGACCGACAGGACGATCGCCGGCTTGTAGAACGCGTCGACGAGCTTCGACGCGACGATGCCGATGACGCCGCGATGCCAGCCATCGCCGGCCACCACGAGGATGTTGTGCGCGCCGATGCGCACGTCCGTCTCGACCTGTTTCTTCGCGTCGGCGACGATGTCGGCCTCGTAGGCCTGCCGGCGCGTGTTCTCCTCGCCGAGTTGTTCGGCGAGTCGTCTGACCTCGTCGGCCTGCGTCTCGTCGCTCGCGAGCAGCAGGCGCGTGGCCAGATCGGGCGTGCTCATGCGGCCCGCGGCGTTCACGCGCGGGGCGATCACGAACGACACGTGGAAGCCGTCGATCGTCTTGTTCTGCAGCCCCGCCGATTCGAGCAGCGTGCGGAGTCCCACCGTGTGTGGTCCCTGCGAGAGCTTCTCGAGCCCCAGCTTGGCGATGATGCGGTTCTCGCCCACGAGTGGGACGACGTCGGCCACGGTGCCGATGGCGGCCAGCTTGAGGAACGCCGGCAACCATTTCTCGCGGCCGTACCGCTGGCACAACGCCTGAACGAGCTTGAACGCCACGCCGACGCCCGCGAGGTTCTTGTCCGGATACGTGCAGTCGACCCGCTTCGGGTTGATCACGGCCAGCGCCGGCGGCAGTTCCGCTTCGGGTTCGTGGTGGTCCGTGATGATCAGATCGACGCCGAGATCGCGCGCGCGTCGTCCGGCGTCCGCACTGCGGATGCCGCAATCCACCGACACGATCACCTTCACGCCCTCGGCGTGCAGTCGCTCGACAGCGGGCGTCTGGAGGCCGTAGCCGTCGCGCAGGCGCTCGGGGATGAAGTGCACGACGTCGCCGCCGAGCAGCTCGAGCGCGCGGCGAAGGATCACCGTCGACGTCACGCCGTCGACGTCGTAGTCACCATGGATGGCGATGCGCTCCCGGCGTTCGATCGCGGCGCAGAGACGCTCCACCGCGGGCCGCATGTCGGCGAGTCGGAACGGATCCCAGAGCTGCGAGAGTTCCGGGAACAGGAAGCGATGTGCGGCTTCGGGATCGCCGTGTCCCCTGTGACACAGCAGGCGTGCGACGACCGGAGACACGTCGACCGCAGCGGCCAGCGTCTGCGCGGCCGTCTCGTCGCACACGACGGGGTCCCAGATCAACGTACGCATGACGGTTGCGATCCCTGCGGGGGGATCAGGAGGCCGTGCCGGAGATTTCCACGCCCAGCCGCCCGATTCGACGGAACTTCTCGTAGCGGCGTTCGAGGCGTGCTGCGGCGGGCATCGCCATGAGCTGCTGCAGCGCGGGCCACACCACCTCGTCGAGCTGGTTGGCGGCGAGGTCGTAGTCGTGGTGCGCGCCGCCGGCGGGCTCCGGAATGATGCCGTCGACGATCTCGCGCGAGACGAGGTCGGGCGCGGTCATCTTGAGCGCGTCGGCCGCCTCGACCTTCTTGGCCGGATCGCGCCAGAGGATCGCGGCGCAGCCTTCGGGCGGGATCACGCTGTACACCGCATACTCCTGCATGAGCACCGTGTCGCCCACCGCGATGCCGAGTGCGCCGCCGCTGCCGCCCTCTCCCGTCACCACCACGAGGATCGGCGTGTCGAGCACGGCCATCTCGCGCAGATTGAGGGCGATCGCCTCGGCGATGCCGCGCTCCTCGGACTCCATCCCAGGGTACGCCGCGGGCGTGTCGACCAGGCAGATCACGGGACGCTTGAACTTCTCGGCCATCTGCATCGCACGCAGGGCCTTCCGGTAGCCCTCCGGGCGCGCATAGCCGAAGTTGCGCGCGATCTTCTGCTTCGTATCGCGACCCTTCTGATGGCCGACGACGAGCACCGGCTGGTCGTGGTAGGTCGCAAATCCCGTGACGATCGCCTGGTCGTCGCCGAAGCGACGGTCGCCGTGGATTTCCGTGAAGCCCGGCCAGAGCCGCGCCACGTAGTCGAGCAGGTACGGCCGCTGTGGATGCCGCGCCACCAGCACGCGCTGCCACGGCGTGAGTCTCGCGAAGATATCCTGACGCACCTGCCGGGCACGCGCCTGCAGGCGTGCGATCTCGCCAGCGCGCTCGGCCGAGGAGGGCTGGCTGCTCAGGTGATCGATCTCCTTCAGCAGTGCGGCGACGGGTTCCTCGAATTCGAGGGTATCCACGGGCATACGGGTCAGGTTACCGCAGTTTGACGGCCCCTTGC
>CAYRAE010000053.1:0-13272 GCA_964422175.1 uncultured Luteitalea sp.
GCCCACCGGCAGCTTGCTATACTCCCGTGGCGTGGTCACTCCAATTGTCGTCGCGAGAAGCGAACATGGCCTCTCGCGCCAGGACATCGACCCCGATGCCCTCCGCGTCCTTTACCGTCTGCACGCGTCCGGCTTCGAGGCGTATCTCGTCGGAGGCAGCGTACGCGATCTGCTGCTCCATCGTCGTCCCAAGGACTTCGACATCGGCACCAGCGCGCGTCCGCACGACGTCAAGCGCCTCTTCCGCAACTGCTGGATCATCGGCCGCCGCTTCCGCCTGGCGCACGTGCGCTTCGGCCCGAAGACCATCGAGGTGGCGACGTTCCGCAGGCAGGTCACCGATACGCCCGACGCGCAGGAACAGCACTTCCGCCCCGACCATCCCGACGAGGGCGACCTGCCGGTCGTCGCCACGCCGAGTTCCGACGTCCCTGCCGAGGTGATCGACCGTCCTATCCAGCGCGACAACGAGTACGGCTCGCCGGAGGAGGACGCCTTCCGCCGCGACTTCACCGTCAACGCGCTCTTCTACGACATCGGGACGTTCTCCATCATCGACTACACGGGCGGCCTGGAGGATCTCGAGCGGCGCGTGATCCGCTGCATCGGCGACCCCGACGTGCGATTCGTCGAGGATCCCGTCCGCATGCTGCGCGCGCTCGTGCTCGCCGCGCGCCTCGATTTCGACGTGGATCAGGCGGTCGTGGACGCGATCGAACGGAAAGCACCGCTCATCGCGCAGGCCTCGTCAGCGCGACTGCTCGAGGAGTACTACAAGATCCTGCGCAGCGGTCACGCACGCTCCTGCTTCGATCACCTGGCCGATCGCGGTCTGCTGGAACACATGTCGCCGGAATTGCTGAACGACGACGGGCCGCTGACCGACGCGTTCGAGGCCATCGACGCGTATCGCAAACGCTTCGACGACGCGCCGGCCACGTTGAGCAATCCGATCCTCGCGGGCACGTTGCTGCTGCCGCTCGGACTGTTGCGCGACGATGGTCATCGCTACCGGTATCGGCACCACGACGATGGTGAACGCGAGGCGCCGCACATGCTCGGGCAGATGCAGGTGGCGCGCAAGGACATCGAGAAACTGCGTCACCTGCTCGCGCTGCAGAAACGCCTGCTCGACACCGACGCGCCCGCGCGCGTGCAACGCGCGCTGATGCACCGCAGCGCGTTCCGCGACGCCCTCACGTGGCTCGATATCCACGGCGAGCATCCGGACGTGGTGGAACACTGGGAGCGACTCCTGCTGGAGGATCCGCCCGCACCGGCTGCTGAAGAAGATGGCCCGCAGCGCCGTCGCCGCCCGAGGCGCCGGCGGAGGCAGTGACCGTCAGAACGCGACTCTGACGCCCGCGCGCACGCGACGCGGCGGACCGACGGTCCGCTGCGGACTGCGACCCGTGTCGTAGTCGGCGTCGAACAGGTTCTCGATCGCCACGAACCCCCGAAGCGCGTCGGCGAAGCGATGCTCCCCCATCAGGTCGGCGACAACGGCCTTCCCGAGCGCGAACTGGTTCCTGTCGTCGTCGAACTGCGTGCCGGTCCAGCGCACCTGTGCCGCCAACGTCGACGCGCTGAACGGCAGCCAGCGCACGTCGACACCACCCTGCGCCGTCGGCACCTGCGGCACGCGATTGCCCTCGAGGCCGGGTTCGTCGGACTGTCCGAATCGCGAGCGCGTCCATGCGAGCGTGCCCCCGAACGACAGTGAGGACAGCACCTGCAGTCGCCCTTCGACCTCGAGGCCACGCGCGTCGATCCGGCCCGCGTTGCGCCGCTCGCGCGTGATGAGCGATGGCGTCGTGCTCAACGTCACGTTCGTGATCGCGTCGTCCAGGCGTGCCGTGAAGAGCGTGGCGCGCAGCGACACGCGACGTGGCTCCCACGCCACCGAGACGTCGCCGCCCGTGACGCGCTCGGGTTCGAGCGCGGGGTTGTTCTGCGTGAGCGCGTTGCCCGCGCGGAACGAGCGCAGGCGCTCGTTGAGCGTCGGCGCGCGAAACGCGCGATAGCCGCTCGCACGCAGCGCGATCGCTCCGGGACCGCTCCACGCGATCGACGCCTTCGGCGACAGCGCGTCGATGGATCGACGGCCGCCGGGCGTCGTGTCGACGTCGATCGAGTCGGCGCGAAGTCCGCCGACGATCACGAGGCGCGACGTCGCGGCCCACGTCGCCTGCGCGAACCCGCCAAGCGTGTCCTGACGGCCATCGGCGATCGTCGGCGCGCCTGTCGGGCGGCTCTCGACCATGTCGCCTTCCACGCGGCGCACGTCACCACCGGCCAGCAATACCACACGCCCCATCGCACGCACGTACTCGGCCGATCCGCCACTCACGCTGGCGGCCACGCGCTGCCGCGAACTGAGCGTCTCGCCGACGCGCGCGGCGTTGACGGCGGAGAACGCCTGGTCATAGCCCTGGCCCGCCATGAAGCCGCGCACACGGAGGTCGCCCCAGCCGCCGTTGCCGAACACCTCCGCGCTGACCTGCCGCTGGTTCGTGTCGTTGTCCTGGAGCGGCGTGCCGTTGGTGCGATTCTCGTCGAAGACCTGGCCGCGCACCGACGCGCGCCATGCGTGGTGGAGGGCGAGGCTCATGCTGCCCGACAGGACCGTCGACTCGACACCGGCCGGCGTGTCGATCGGACCGCGAATCTCTGGCGCGATGGGAATCGCTCCCTCCGTGCGGCTCCACTCAGCCGCGATCACGCCGCTCGTCGCACCACGACGCGTCCCCGCGAGCGCAGAGAGCCGGCCCGTCTTCTGTGTACCACCCTCGACGAGCGCGCGCAGCACCGGCGACGCGGGCTCGACAGACAGCACCTGAATGACGCCGCCAGCCGCGTCGGCACCATAGAGATCGCTCGCGCCGCCACGCACGACCTCCACGCGATCGATGGCCACCTGCGGCACACGATCCCAGCTCACCCAGCCGCCGAAGGGATCGTTCAACGGCACGCCGTCTGCGAGCACCAGCGTCCGGCTCGCACCCGAGGCAGACAGCCCACGCAGCGTCACCCCCTGCGTTGTCGGATTGGCCGTGCGCGAGGGTGAACGGCGGAAGAGCGAGAACCCGGGCGTGAGCCGCAGCACGTCGTCGAGGGTGCCTGCCGCGACGAGTTCGAGGTCGCGGCGCGAGAGCACTGTCGCGTCGGCGGGCAGTTCGGCACCGCGCACGGGGCGACGCCCCGCCGTGACGGTCACCTGCTCGGCACGCGCGGCAGGCGCCAGCCTGACCTCCATCGCAGCGGTCCCCGGCGCCACGACGTCGATGTGTTCGCCGAATCCCGGCGCGGAGACGCGTACGGTGACCACGCCGGCCACGGTCGGCACGGCGATCAGCGCCAGGCCGTCGGCGCCGGTGATGACGGCGCGACCGCTGGGGCGCCCCTCGGCCTCGAGCAGCGCGCTGGCGCCGGCGATCGGATCACCGAGCGCGTCGAGCACGCGCACACGGAGATCGGCCGGCGCCTGCCCCGCCGACGCGACACCGAGCGATGCGGCGAGACCAATGACGACCAGGGCGAATGAACGAACGCGCAACATGAACATGCCTTCCTGCCGATACTGCGCCCGAGCCCGGGGCGTTGCACACGGAATGACGAAGGGCAGGCCTTGGGCCTTGGGCCTTGGGCCTTCACACGATGCCAGCGCGCGTCGGAAACGCGTGGGGTCGGCCCCGTTACCCGTTCCTGCGTTCGAACTCGCGCATGAACTGGACGAGCGCATCGACGCCGGCTTCGGGGAACGCGTTGTAGATCGACGCGCGGAGACCGCCTGTCGAGCGGTGCCCCTTCAGGCCGTCGAGCCCCGCGCGGGCCGCGTCGGCCGCGAACGCCTCGTCCAGCGCCTCACTCGACAACCGGAACGTCACGTTCATGAGCGAGCGTGACGATGGTTCGGCGTAGCCCGTGTAGAAGCCCGTGCGATCGATCTCGGCGTAGAGCGCGGCCGCCTTGCGCGCGTTGCGCGTGGCGATGGCGGCAAGCCCCCCCTCATCGCGCATCCAGCGCGCCACGAGTCCGAGGATGTAGATCCCGAACGTATTGGGCGTGTTGTAGCGTGACCCGTTGGCAGCGTGCAACGCGTAGCTCAACATCGACGGGAGCGACGCCGTCGACCGAGCGAGCAGGTCACGCCGGATCACGACGACCGTGACGCCTGACGGCCCGAGGTTCTTCTGCCCGCCGGCGTACAGCACGCCGAAACGCGACACGTCGGTCGGCGCGCTGAAGATGTCCGACGACGCGTCCGCCACGAGCGGCACGTCGCCCGTATCCGGCAGCGTGTGCCATTGCGTGCCGTAGATCGTGTTGTTCGTCGTGATGTGGACGTAGGCCGCCGCGGGATCGAGTTGGAGGTCGTCCTGTCGCGGCACGCGCCTGAAGCCCTCGGATTCGGTGGAGCCGGCCACGCGGACCGCACCGACCTTCCGCGCCTCGACGAGCGCCTTCTCGCCCCATACGCCGGTGACCACGAGGTCCGCGCTGCGTCCCTCGGTGAGAAGGTTCATCGGCACCATCGAGAACTGCAGGCTGGCACCGCCCTGGAGGAAAAGCACCGCGTGCGTGTCGGGAATACCGGCCACCTCGCGCAGTGTCGTCTCCGCCTCGCCGAGGATGCGCTCGAACGGCTTCGATCGATGACTGAGTTCCATCACCGACATGCCGACGCCGGGCAGCATGAACAGATCGCGCTGCGCTTCGAGCAACACGGGCTCGGGCAGCACGGCAGGCCCGGACGAGAAATTGAACAGGCGTTGGACGGTGGCCGGCACCATGTGCTCCCGCATGAAATGCTGAATTGTGAACGTCTGAAATTCTCTAGATTTCGTGAATCAGCAGGCCGTCACGCAGCTTCGGCTCGAACCACGTCGACTTGGGCGGCATGATCGCACCTGCGTCGGCGATGGCCATCAACTCGACGAGCGTGACGGGATACATCGAGAACGCGACCTCCGCCTTCTTCGTGTTGACCAGCCGTTCCAGTTCGGCCGTGCCGCGGATGCCGCCGACGAAGTCGATCCGCGCGTCGGTGCGTGGATCCTCGATGCCGAGCACGGGCGCGAGCACCTGATCCTGCAGGCGCGACACGTCGAGCGTGGCGATCGGATCCGACGCGTCGGTGCTGTCGTCGCCGAGCGTGAGCGTGTACCACTTGCCGCGGATGAAGACGCCGCACTCGCCCTTGCGCGATGGCGTGGGCGCCCCGGCCACCATCGGGAACCGCTGCGACAGCACCGTGAGGAACGCTTCGGGTATGTGCCCGTTCAGATCCTTCACCACGCGGTGGTACGGCAGGATGCGCATCTGCGAGTCGGGGAACGCCACCGCGAGGACGAACGCACCCTCCTCGTCGGGCTCGGCGCCAAGCGCCTCCTGCGCGCGCGCCGCGCTCGCCGCACGATGATGCCCGTCGGCGATGTAGAGCTGCGGCACGTCGGCAAGCGCCGACTGCAGCGCCGCCGCCTGCGCCTCGTCGGCCTGCCAGACGGTGTGCGCCACGCCATCGTCGGCCACGAAGTCGTAGAGCGGTGTGCCCGACGTCACGGTGTCGATCGCGGCTGTGGCGGCCGACGTGTCGCGGAACGTCAGGAGCACCGGCCCGGTCTGCGCGCGCAACTCCGTGATGTGACGTGTGCGGTCGTCTTCCTTGTCCTTTCGCGTCCGCTCGTGCCTGACGATCAGACCGCGGCGGTACTCGTCGATCGAGAACGCGCCGGCCACGCCCGTCTGCGTGTGGTCGCCCATGCGGAGGCGGTACACGTAGAGCCGCGGCGCACGGTCCTGCACGAGCACGCTCGATCTGAAGGCCTCGAACGTCTCCCACGCGCGGGTGTACACCTCGTCGGCGTAGGGCGAGGTGGCCGCCGGCAGGTCGATCTCCCCGCGCGACACGTGCAGGAAGCTGTTGGGCTTCCCCTGCGCCAACGCGCGCGCTTCATCGGTGTTGACCACATCGTAGGGAACGGAGGCGATGTCGGCGGCGAGTTCGGGGCGGGGGCGGATTGCGCAGAACGGACGAACGAGAGCCATCCGAACGATCTTACGCGGAGCGCGATGCCTCCTCCGGCCATCCCTCCTTCCGAAATTCGTCATCCGGCATTGCCGGTGCCCGGTGCCCGGCAACCGGTGCCCGGCTTTTCTCAACTCGTCCCATCAAATGACGATTCTGGGGGAGCGAATCGCTACACGGGGAGCAAAGGACGACAAATTTCCGTAGCCCGACGATTCAAAACTTTGTATCCTGCCTGCCTGACGTGACGAAGCGAACCCTCCCCCTCGCCCTCTCGACCGTCGTGGCCCTGGCCGGCTGTGCCTCGCAGCCGGTGCCGCAGGCGTCGACCACCACTCTGGCAGCCGTGCAGGTGCAGGAGCACGCCACCCGCCTCATCGAGGCGCGCGTGCCGCGTAACGCCACGCTGGCGAGCCTGCTGCGCGCCCACGAGGTCAGCGACGACATCGTCAATCACTTCGTCGAGAGCGCGAAGCAGCGCTTCGATCTCCGCCGCCTGCGCGCGGATCGGCCGTATCGGCTGCAGGTCGGTTTCGACGGTGCGATCCGGGAATTCACGTATCAGATCGACGCCGACAAGTTCCTGAAGGTGGTCGGTGGCGAGGAGAAGGCCGACGCGCTGCCACAGTTCGACGTCCAGGTGCTGCAATACGAGAAGCACAAGGCCCTGATGTCGATTCGCGGCGAGATTTCGCGCGAAACGCCGTCGCTCATCGCCGCCGTCAACGCCGCCGGCGAGGGCATCAGCCTCGCGCTCGAGTTCGCGCGGGTGTTCGAGGGCGAGGTCGACTTCGGCAACGAGCTGCAGCCGGGCGATTCCTTCGAGATCCTGTTCGAGAAGGTGGTTCGCGAGGGCGAGTTCGGCGGCTACGGCGACATCGTCGCGGCACGTTTCACGACGAGTGGACGCAACTTCGAGGCGTTCCGCTACGCGCTGCCAGGCCAGAAGGCCGACTACTACGACGGCGACGGCCGGTCGATGCGCCGCTTCTTCCTGAAGTCGCCGCTGAAGTTCGAGCCACGGGTCACGTCCGGATTCTCCTTCCGCCGGCTGCACCCTGTGCTGAAGACGGCGCGCGCTCATCGCGGTGTCGACTACGGCGCCCCGAGCGGCGCGCCGGTGCTGGCCGTGGCAGGCGGGACTGTCGTGCGCGCGGGCTGGACGGGCGGCGGCGGTAACTCCGTCTACGTCAAGCACGACAACGGCTACGAAACGCGCTACCTGCACTTCTCGCGCATCGCGGGCGGCCTGCGGGCGGGCATGCGCGTGTCGCAGGGCGAGTTGATCGGCTACGTGGGGTCCACGGGCCTGTCGACCGGTCCGCATCTGCACTACGAGCTCCTCAAGGGCGGCGTCCACGTGAACCCCCTCGACGAGCACCGCAAGCTGCCCCCCGGCCAGCCGATCCCCGCTGGGGCTCTGAACGCCTACATCGCCCACCGCGACAGACAGGCCTGGCGTTTCGCCGGCTCACCTGACCGTCCGCTGGGCCAGCTCGCCCGCGCCGTCAGGCCCGACACGGCACCCGCCGTCGGCAACTGAATCAGGTCCTTGCGGCGGCGCGACTCCGCCGGAGCGGCGGCTCGCCACTCGATTCGTGCCCGCCAGCGCTGCCGCGTCTTCGAAGCCGAGGATGTCGTCAGGCAGCTGGCGGAGCTGGATGAGGGATGATACGTAGCCAGGAGCTCAGGGAGGTCAGGAACTTCACGAGCCCATGACTTACGAAGGAGTCGTTCGATGAATCGCTGGACCCTCTCTGGCAGGGCACGCACGGGCGTGCTCGCAACTGCCGTGCTCGCGGCCACGCTGGCCGTTCCCGTCGCCGCGCAACTGCGCGACCAACCCGACCTCGACGCGCTGTTCCGGATCAAGGAGGAAGCCACCACCAACTCGCAGGTGATGGAGACCCTCAGCTATCTGACCGACGTCAACGGACCGCGCCTCACCAACTCACCGCTGATGCACCAGGCTGCCGAGTGGGCGCAGAAGCAGATGACGGCGTGGGGCCTGTCCAACGTCCACACCGAGAAGTGGGGTCCGTTCGGCCGCGGCTGGGTGAACGAGCACACGTCGATCATGATGACGGCACCGCAGCCGTTCGTGGTGCAGGGCTATCCGAAGGCGTGGACACCCGGCACGCAGGGTGCCGTGACGGGCAACGCCGTGCTCGTCAGCATCGAGAAGGACGAGGACTTCGCCAGGTACGCGGGCAAGCTGAAGGGCGCGTTCGTGCTGCAGTCTTCGCGGCGCGACATCGTGCCGTTCTTCGAGTCGCCGATGCGCCGCCACACGCCGGAGTCGCTCGAGGCGTTGTCGCAGGAGCAGCTCGCCGGCGGACGCGGAGGGCGCGCATTCATGTTCGGCGGACCGTCGATCGAGTTCCGCAGGAAGCGCATGGACTTCTACAAGGCCGAAGGCGCGCTCGCGGTGATCGAGTCGTCGCCTCCGACGCGCGGCGACAACGGCGCGCTGTTCGTCTCGGCGGCCGCACCCGGGGAAGGCGACCGCACGATCGAAGGCCAGGCGCCGCTGCCGCAGCTCGTGCTCGCGGCGGAGCACTACGCCCGCATGCTGCGCGTACTCGACAAGAAGCTGCCCGTGACGCTCTCGGTCGACGTGCGC
Organism: uncultured Luteitalea sp.; assembly: GCA_964422175.1. Taxonomy (GTDB): domain Bacteria; phylum Acidobacteriota; class Vicinamibacteria; order Vicinamibacterales; family Vicinamibacteraceae; genus Luteitalea. The sequence goes on from CAYRAE010000053.1 coordinate 8,652, forward strand.
AATCGTTTCGTGGACACGTCGAACGACGTCTACAACGTCATCGCGGAGATTCCCGGCACGGACAAGGCGAACGAAGTGGTGATGATCGGCGCGCACTTCGACTCGTGGCACACGGGTACGGGCGCGACAGACAACGGCGTGAGCTCCGCCGTCATGATGGAAGCCTTGCGCATCCTGAAGGCCACCGGTCTGAAGCCGCGCCGCACGATCCGTCTCGCATTGTGGACGGGTGAGGAGCAGGGCCTGCTCGGCTCGCGCGCATACGTCAAGGAGCACTTCGCGGACCCGACGGACATGAAGCTGAAGCCGGAGCACGAGAAGCTGTCGGTCTACCTGAACATGGACAATGGCGGCGGCGCGTTCCGCGGCGTGTATCTGCAGGGCAACGAGGCGGCGGCGCCCGTGTTCGAGTCGTGGATGCAGCCGTTCCACAACATCGGGATGCAGACGCTGACGATCCGCCCGACGAGCGGCACGGATCACCTCGCGTTCGACGCCGTGGGTCTGCCCGGCTTCCAGTTCATCCAGGATCCGCTCGAGTACAGCACGCGCACCCACCACACGAACCTCGACGTCTACGAGCGCGCCGTGCCAGAGGACCTGATCCGCAACGCCGTCATCGTCGCGACGTTCGCGTACCAGGCCGCCAACCGCGACGCGATGTTCCCGCGCAAGGCGCTGCCAAAGCCGCGTCCCGCGCAGGCCTTCCCCGGCGCGCCGCCCGCCGCGCCTGTCACGAGCGGCCGCTAGCGAGCACCTGACCTGTTTCCGAAGGGGCGGCCCTTGTGGCCGCCCGTCGGATCGGGCATCGCAGACGCACCGGCAGGCCTCAATCGATCAACCAGCGCACCTTGTAAAGGCGCTCGCCCTCCAGGTGCACGTCGCCGTCGGGGTGACGGAAGCGGATGCGGCTGGTCCACCACTCGGGTCTGTCGGCCTGCGTGTAGGCCACGCGGCCTGACGAAGGGTGGACGACGACGCTCTTCACGTCGTGGAGATCGCCGAGGTGCGGGTCGCGCGTGAACTGCTTCGTGTCGCGATCGAAGCGCCAGACGCCTTCGTGCGTGGACACGATCAGCTGCACGGTCCCGGGAACGGCCGACAACTCGTGACCGCCGACGTCGGGCAGCGGATATGTCGCGTCGAGGGCGAGTTCGGGCCGCGGGCCGTCCCAGTCCTTCAACTGGTAGGCACGCAGCTGCTTCTCGCCGAGCGCCCAGAGCAGTGACCGCGAGGCGTCCCAGACGGCACCATGCCCCGAGTACAGCTCGGTAGCGAACAGCTCGCGCACCGGCTCACGAGCGTCGAAGATCGCCAGCTTGTTGCCGGTGCCTTCGCGCACGCTGCAGGCCAGGGCGATGCGATCGCCGGGCAACAGCTCGGCCGAATGCGCGTTGCCGCACGTGGCCCACCACAGCGTCGTCCCCGTCGCCCTGTCCACCAGCGCGGCACCGTCACTCGACGCCGTGATCAGCATGCGGTTGCCCGCGACGGCCTTGCACTCGTCGGTCGTGCGGAACTTCGTGCGATACGCCTCCGGCAGTTCCGGCCGATCGACGGCCTTCCACGACCACGTCTTGCGCGGCGTGGCCGACACGTCGAGCACGAAGACCTCGTCCCAGCCACACACGATGAGCGACTGCGCAACGGCTGGCGCGACGCCAGCGACGATCAGCCACACGAGAGCGACCAACGAGACACGGGCCATGCGGCAACTCTACAGCAGCGCTGCGTCGACGCACGCGTCACATCCGGGTGGCGTCGGCCCGATCCGTGACGTACCATCGCCAGACGCGAACAGGTGACCGCCGCGTGTCTCCCACGCGGCTTTTCGACAGGAGTTGACCATGCGACGACCCGTGACGCTTGCCCTCGGCCTCGGTGTGGCCCTGCTCTTCTCGACGCACGCTGCGGCACAGGCACAACAGGATGCCGATCGCAAGGTTGTCGGTGGCATCACCGCACCGGGCTGGACCGGCAAGGAAGACGCCGGCAACAAGCAGGGCCTCACCGTGAAGGACTCGAAGCTCGCGGTGGAGGGGAACGGGTTCCGCCTGACCACGGGTCCGGCCGCGCTCTACTGGAACCCCGCCAATACGGCGAGCGGCGACTTCACCGTCAAGGCCACCTTCGACGAGGCCGAACAGAGCTACAACCATCCGCATCCGTTCGGCGTGTTCATCGGCGGCGCCGATCTCGACTCGGCAACCCCGGACGCGCTCTACTGCGCGGCCTACCGCAACGGCACGTACATCATCCGCATGTTCAATGACGGCAAGCGCGTCGACGTCGTCGGCCGTCCGCTGGCGCACGAGGCCATCAAGAAAGGCGAGACGCCGAAGTCGCGGGTGGTCCAGGAAGTCGGCTGGACGGTGAAGGGCGATGCCGTGTCGTGTGTGATCAACGGCACGGCCGTGTGGACCGGCACCAAGGCCGACGTCACGGGCGACGGCAAGCTCGCATCGACGGACGGCATCGTCGGCATCCGCGTCAGCCACAACTCCGACGCGCTGGTGACAGGGTTCGGCGTCAGCAAGTGACAGTGACGGGCGGCTCAGGGCTTACGGCTTACGGCTTACGGAAAGGCGAAACGCCCAAGGCTTTGGCCTTTGTACTCTTGCCTTTTCCGTAAGCCGTAAGCCCTAAGCCCTGAGCCGTGGCCCCTAAGCCCTAGGCCGCCCACATCACCTGTCATCTCCCCACGAACTTCATGCCATCTGGCGCGTAGCGCTGGCCGGCGACGGCCGCTGTCGGCGACAACTGCTCGAGGCGGGCGAGGTCGGCCGCCGTGAGCGTGATGTCGGCAGCGGCGAGGTTCTCTTCGAGGCGCGGGATGCTGCGCGTGCCCGGGATGGGCACCATGTCGTCGCCCTGCGCGAGCACCCACGCGAGCGCGAGCTGCGCCGGCGTGCAGGCCTTCTCGGCGGCCATGCTGCCCACGGCGTCGACGAGCGCCAGGTTGCGCGCGAAGTTCTCGCCCTGGAAGCGTGGTGAGCGGCGCCGGAAGTCGTCGGGCGCGAGATCGTCGAGGCTGCGGCACGCACCGGTGAGAAAGCCGCGTCCCAGCGGGCTGTACGGCACGATGGTGATGCCCAGCTCACGACACGTGCCGATGATGTCGTCCTCGATGTCGCGGCTCCAGAGCGAGTACTCGGACTGCAGCGCGGCGATCGGGTGCACGGCGTGCGCGCGGCGAATGGTCTCGCTTCCGGCTTCCGACAGCCCGATCATGCGCACCTTGCCGGCCGAGACGAGATCGGCCATCGCACCGATCGTGTCCTCGATCGGCGTGTTCGCGTCGACGCGGTGCTGGTAGTACAGGTCGATGTGATCCACGCCGAGTCGCTGCAGGCTGGCGTCGCAACTGCTGCGCACGTAGGCGGGCGTGCCGTTGATGGTGCGCCGCGCGGGATCCTCGAGGTCGCGCACGATGCCGAACTTCGTGGCGATCAGCACGCGATTCCGATACGGCGCAAGCGCGGTCCCGACGAGCCGCTCGTTGGTGTGCGGCCCGTACATGTCCGCCGTGTCGAACAGCGTCACGCCGAGGTCCACCGCGCGATGGATCGTAACAATCGACTCCCCATCGTCGCGCGGCCCGTAGAAGTCGGACATGCCCATGCAACCAAGGCCGAGCGCGGAGACGGGAACCTTCGATGGACCGAGCGTGCGCGTGTGCATGGGGACAGTGTAAGGGCTCCGGACCTACGGCTTACGGCTTACGGCTTACGGCTTACGGCTTACGGCTTACGGCTTACGGCTTACGGAAAAGGGTAAAGGCCAAACGTTCTCGGCATTCGGCATTCCAGATGGAGGCCAGGCGCTTCAGCCCCTGGCACACGCCGCGCTACCTGGTAGCGGATGTCAGGGTGCTGGGGCGTCGGCGTCGCAACCGAGCGCGCGGCCCTTCGAGATGACTCCACTCTCGTCGGTGAAGAACGTCCAGCCGCAGCGCACCTCCGGTGCGAGCTTGACAGCGTACTGCCTGCCCGTGCCGCTCACCACGAGCACGACCTGACGCTGCTGCCACTGTCCTATCTCGTTGGTGACCGTCATGGGCGATACCGGCGACGGAATGTCCTGAGCGCCTGCGATAGCGGAAAGCGACGCAAAGCCACCCGTGTCGGCCGCTCGTCTGGCTTGTACGGTATTGATCCACCGCAGCAGCGTGATGCTGTCGCGATCGCCGTCTGCGGTCGTCGCCGGTGCCGGCCTCTGCGCCACGAGCGCCCCCGTGAAGGACAGGACGATGCCGAACGCGAGACCTCGCGCAGGCGTGATGAGGTGTCTCAGATGCATGTCGTCATCCCTTCGCTTCTCTCGTTGCACGCGTACGCCTCATCGACGTGGAGTCGCGTGCCCGATGCCTGAATACTATGTGTACTAGTGTGTATAGTACACTCACATGGCTCAGCGAGGCAACGATCCGGGAGTACGCAACGAAGCGACGCGGGACGAGGGCACGGACGATGACATGGGCGGCAGGCCCATCGGGATCGGGCACCCACAAGGGGTGCCCCTACAGCGCGAAACCTGCCTGCGGGCGGCCCGTCGCTCCAGTTGATTTCCCGATGGAGGCCAGTGTTTCACCCCCTGGCGACGATCCGGCTGTTCGTTACCG
>CAYRAE010000054.1:0-13270 GCA_964422175.1 uncultured Luteitalea sp.
GTAGGCCTTACGCTGGGCCTTGCGGTAGGCGGCGCCTGTGGCGCCGTGGGGGGAGGCCTTCAGGCGCGCCTGCGGCGCGTGGGCCTTGCGGCGGGCCTTGCGGTAGGCGGCGCCTGTGGCGCCGTGGGGGGAGGCCTTCAGTAGGCGTGCCAGCGGCGCGTGGGCCTTGCGGTGGGCCGGCGGTGGCGTGGACGCGGAGGCGACGTGAACGCCGAGCGTGCTGCGGCACCTGGTTGGTCGATGGTGCCGGAGGAGGGGATCGAACCCACACGCCCTTGCGGACACGGGATTTTGAGTCCCGGTTTTTGAAACACACCGCAACACAGCCGAACACCCGATCGGCGTAATCATTCAGTGATTCGTGCTATCGTGCTTCAGGCCGTTGCGCCTAGTTGCGTTGTACCGCTAGCCCACCGCTAGCCCACAGCGAAGCCAGACCGCGCACGGGACTGGAGGATCAGGTGCCGTCGAAGCTGCTCACCGACCGGTTCGTGAACGGCAACGCCCGTCCGAAGACACGTCAGGCGTACTTCGACACGAAGGTGCGCGGGCTCACGTTGCGCTGGACGCCCTCGGGCGCGAAGTCGTGGTGGTTTGTCTACCGTGTCGGGGGGAAGCCGTCACAGTGGATGCCGCTCGGCGCACCGCCCAAGCCCTCACTCGCGGACGTGCGTCGCCTGGCCAGTGATCACCGCCGCGACGTCGACCAGGGGATTGACCCGATCGCGAAGGCGAAGGCCGCCCGTGAGGCCGCCGAGGCCGAGGCCCGTCAGGCCGCACAGCAGGCGCAGGCCGAGGCCCAGGCGGCGGCCAGCGTGTTCACCTTCCGCGACATGGCGCAGCTGTACAAGGCGTTCGCCAAGGGGCGGAAGAAGGAATGGGCCGCGGACATGCAGAAGATCGAGAAGTACCTGATCCCCGCCTGGGGCGATCGGCCGCTCCGCGACATCACCCGCACGCACGTTCACGAGCTGCTGGATACGGTGGTCGCCAAGGGGCTGACCACGGGCGTGAACCGGCTGCAGGCGGTCATCTCGCGCATCTTCACGGTCGCGCTCGACCGGTCCCTCGTCGAGGCCCACCCTGCCGCGCGCATGTTGAAGCGCTTCGAGGAGGTGCCCGGCGAGCGCGTCTTGAGCGACGACGAGCTGCGGGCGCTCTGGACGGGCCTCGAGGCGTTCCCGGGCCGCGCCGCGGATTGCCTGCGCCTGCGCCTGCTGCTCGGTCAGCGGGGCGGCGAGACCGCCGGCATGTTGTGGCGAGAAGTAGACCTCGACGCGGCGCTCTGGGAGATGCCGGGGAGCCGGACAAAGAACGGGCATCCTCACGCGGTCCCCCTGCCCGCCGAAGCGTTGACGATCCTCACCCGGCGCCGCCAGGCATTGCCCGAGACGGAACCGCGCGTGTTCCCCGGCCTGACCGTCCGTTCCGATGACCACCGCGCGCTCAGCGTGCTGCACGGCGGGCAGTACACCTGGATCGATCTCCGGCGCACCGTGGGCACACGGCTCGGTGATCTCGGCTACGACGACACCACGATCGGGCGCACGCTCAACCATGCGAAGGCGACGATCACCGGCAAGGTCTACAACAAGGCGCTCTACCTGCCCGAGAAGACGGCCGCGCTCGCGGCCTGGGACCGCGAGCTGCGGCGGATTTTCGACGGCAAGCCGAAGGCGCGCGCGACGGTGGTGCCGATCGGGAGAGGGCAATGAACGCGTCCCTGCACAGCGTCTTGTGCGACGCGTTAGAGCGCACCACTAAGGGGGCCAAGCTCGGCGCGCTGCGGCGGGTGGACGGCCGACTCAACGACGAACGCGTGCGAGCGCTGGCGGCGCGTCTGCAGCAGGCAATCGACGCACACCACAAAGCGCAAAAACGGCATGCGGCGGCTCGGCGATCGGGCTATGACGCCAAGCTCTTCGCTAGGGAGTGCCGTAAGCAGCTCGAGGCCGTGATTCAACTCCTTGATTCGCGCTTCGCGTCACACGGAGGCGTGGTGACGATCGGTACGAATGCGGACACGCACTTCGCACTCTGGGCGCGGGCCGACCTGTACCCCGTACTGAAGACCTGGCGGGATCGGGCCCAAGTCGAAGCCGAAGCCGCTGTGCCCGCAACCCACCTTCCTGACACTGCTAGGCGGAGACTCGAGGCGGCCGTCGCCGACTGCCTACAAGCCTGCGGCGCGCGTCCCACGTCGGCAAGCACGGGTCTGTTCGCGCGAATTCTGCGCGACGTGGTGTATCCCCGCGTCGGAGTGAACTCCGGGACCAATCAGTTAGGCCCCACGCTCGCGTGGTGGCGACAAACCCGGCGCACACAGATTCAGGCGGCCGCCGTCGATCAGCCACCCAGAAGACAACCGCGCACAATCCCCCCCTAAAATTAGCGGCCCCATCCCGCGTTGTCGCGTCGTAGTGCGGAGCGCACCATTGGGACATGCTGCGATACCCCGACCGCACACCCGAGACGCCAGCGCAGCGCCTCGCCCGCATAGTGGACCGATTCGCGCCGCTCTTGGCCAAGCCGCTGACGGACACACCAGGCCGGATCGTCAGGACGGACGAGGCGGTGATTCGGCTCGGCCGGTCCAGGACGACCATCTGGCGACTCCAGCGGGAGGGGGCGCTCCCGCGCACGATGACCGCCGACGCACTCGCGGCCTACATCGCGCGAGAGACTGCTACCTAGACACGGCGAAGCGCCCGCGCGGGTAGCTCCGCCGGGCGCTCCGTCACCGAGGGTCCATCTCGATGACCACACCGCAGTCTCTCACATCTCGGCTGGCCGCCTATTTCCGCGCGCGGTCCGGCATCTGGGTCGACGCGCGACAACTGGCCGCTGTCGCCGGCTGGGCCGGGTGGCGGACACGCGTCTCCGAGCTGCGCCGGCCGCCCCACCTCATGACGATCGTCAACCGGGTCCGTCACGTCCGCCGGCACGACGGCGGCCAATACACGATCTCCGAGTATCGACTCATCGAGAGATCCGAGCACGCCCACATGGTCTCGGAGACGGAGGCCGCTCAATGAGCGTGCGGGTGATGACCTGGGTGTTCGATCACGCTGTCGATGTATCCGGCAACCACCTCACCGTGCTCTTGGCCATCGCCGACAGATGCAACGACGAAGGCTATGACGCCTATCCGTCGATCGAGGCGCTCGCCGGCAAAGTCCACTGCCACCGGGCGACGGTGATCCGGGCCATCCAACACCTGGAGGCCATCCAACTCCTGCGCGTGACGCGCGAGGAGGGCGAACGAAACCGCTACGTGATCATCATGCAGCCGCGGCTCCCGATGGCCGTCGACGAGGACCAGGAGGAGGCGCCGGAGGCCTCCGAACCTGTGCATTGCGACCTGTCGCAATCTGCGACCCGTCGCAATCTGCGACCCGTCGCACCATTGCAACGACCACCCGTCGCAATGGTGCGACCCAGTACATCCTGTACATCCAGTACCCCCCCCACGCGCGCGCGAGGGAACCCCGATGAGCCCACCCCGGCCGTCCTCGGCGAGATCCGTCGCGGTGGTCGGCGCCAAGCACCTGGCCCACTGGCCGGGAGCCTCCCGCGGGACCACATCGGCCACGGGTTCTGCGGCCTGCGCCTCTGCGTGACGGCCACGGCCCTGACGCGCTACGCCCGCCGGCACAGCACGGACGTCGAAGCCGGCCGCGTGGCGGTGCTCGCGTGGCTCGAGGCCTTCGACGCGGACCTCGCGGCGCGCGATTGCGCCGCCGGCGACAACCTCTGGCTCGAGGACCACCTCAGCGCCTGGCTGACGTCGCTCGGGCGTGTCCCGCCCGCGCCGCCGCGGCCACGCCAGGCGACCGGCCCGCCCGTGTCGGACGTCGGCCGACGGCACTCGCCGTCCGTCGAGGAGACGCAGCGGCTGCTCCGGGAGCTCCGCGCCTAAGCCATGGCCGCCGAAGAGCTCGGACACGTCGTCCTCGAACTCGTCACGAAGCAGGACCAGCTGGATGCCGGTCTAGCCGAGGTCCGGCAGAAACTCGACGGCCTGAAGCCGCTGACCAAGCAGACGGCGGATAGCTTTCGGGCGTTCGGGCAGCAGGCCACCGCGCTGGGGAGGGCGCTCATGCCCGTGTCCGCGGCCGTCGCCGCGATTGGGATCGGATCGGCGAAGCTCGCGATTGACTTCGAGTCGAGTTTTGCCGGCGTCCGCAAGACCGTCGACGCCAGTGAAGAGGAGTTCGCCCAACTCGCCCAGGGATTCCGCGATCTGTCGAAGGAGATCCCGGTCAACGTCAACGAGCTGAACCGGATCGGTGAGGCAGCCGGCCAGCTCGGGATCAAGAAGGAGAACATCCTCTCGTTCACCGACACGATCGCGAAGCTCGGGGTCGCCACCAACCTGACGAGCGACGAAGCCGCGACGTCCCTCGCGCGCCTCGCCAACATCACGCAGATGCCGCAGACGGAGTTCGATCGTCTGGGCTCCACCATCGTCGCGCTCGGTAACAACTTCGCGACCACGGAAAGTGAGATCGTCGAGTTCGGTCTGCGCATCGCCGGCGCGGGCAAGCTCGCGGGCCTCAGCGAGGCGCAGATCCTAGCGATCGGCACGGCCATGTCCTCGGTCGGCGTCGAGGCGGAGGCCGGCGGCACCTCAGTGCAGAAGGTGCTGCTTGGCATGGTGCAGGCCGTGGCCGAAGGCGGCGACGAGCTCGAGGTGTTCGCCGAGACGGCTGGCATGACGAGTGACGCGTTCGCGCGCACCTTCCGCGACGACGCCGGCGCGGCGTTCACCGCCTTCGTGACCGGCCTCGGTCAGCAGGGCGACCAGGCGTTCGCCACCCTCGAGGCGCTGCACCTGGCCGACCAGCGACTGATCCGGTCGTTCCTCTCGCTCGCCGGCGCCGGTGACCTGGTCACGCGGGCGATGGGGCTCGCGAACACTGAGTGGGAGAAGAACAGCGCCTTGAGCGAGGAGGCGCGCAAGCGATTCGAAACCACACAGAAGCAGCTCGAACAGCTCTGGATCCGGCTGAAGGACGTCGGCATCACGATCGGGAATGTGATGCTGCCGGCCATCAATGGCGCCATTGATGGGCTGGGGCGGCTGATCCCGCTGATCGAGGACGCCGCCTCGTGGTTCAGCAACCTGCCGTCGGGCGTTCGAAATACGGCGATTGGATTCGCGGCATTCGTGGCGGCCGGGGCCCCTCTGCTGACGGTGATCGGTTCGCTGGCCTCGTCGCTGGCGGCCGTCATGCCGGCCATTGCGGCGATTGGCGGCGCGATCGCCGCATTGGCCACCGGGCCCATCCTCGCCATCGGCGCGGCGATCGCCGGCCTGACGGCCGTCTGGATGATCTGGGGCGACGACATCACGCGCATCGTCTCCGAGACGATCGGCACGGTGAAGCAGTGGCTCGTCGACATCTGGCAGAGCGACATCGTGCAGGCGGTCGTCGGGATGCTCGACGCGATGCGCGATCTCTATATCGCGGTCTTCGAGCGCATCGCCGAGGAGGCGGGCGTGTTCATCGGTGCCGTCCGGGACTGGCTCGTCGACAAGTTCGAGCCGGTCGTCCAGGCGGTGCAGCCCATCCTGGCGGTCCTCGCTGACGTCTGGGGCACGGTCCGTGAGACGGTCGTCGGGATCGCGCAGGACCTCTACGAGGGCGTCCGCGGCTGGCTGGTCGATCGCTTCGGCGACATCGTCGACGGCATGAAGAAGAAGATCGACGCGGTCACGAACTTCTTCCGCGACCTGCACGAGAAGGTCGTCGGGCACTCCTACGTGCCGGACATGGTCGACGGCATTGGGCAGGAATTCAAGCGGCTCGACAAGGAGATGATCAAGCCGACGACGGCCGCGACGACGGCCGTGGCGACGAGCTTCCGCGAGCTGCAGGCGAACACGCGCCGCGCGGTCGTCTCGTTCGTGGACCAGCTCGCCGAGGTGCGCCGCGAGACGGCGTCCCTCTCGGCGGAGCAGCGCCGGAACATCGCCGCCGGGGTCGAGCTGGGCGTGTCGATCGACAAGATCGCCAAGGCGATGGGCGTCTCCAAGGAGGCGGTGGCGCGCTACAAGGAGCAGCTGGCGGAAGCCGAAAAAGAGATCGAGAAGAAGCGCAAGGCCACGGAGAAGTGGCATGCGTCGATCACCAGCGTCACGCAGTCGATGGTCCGCCTGTCCAGCTACATGGTGCCGTTCGCCCGCGCGGTCGACGACGCCGGCGTGGCGATCCGCAACATCAGCGCCGGCCTCGCCGAGAACGGGACGCTGATCCTCGGGAACGCCCAGGAGACGGAGCAGGCGCGCAAGGCCGCCGAGGAGTGGGCGCGGGCGAACGGCGCGGTGCTCGCGCCGTCGCTGAAGGACACGTCCGCCGCGATCGAGGACGCGACCGAGAAGGCGCAGACCTTCGGCGACGCGATGCGGGACGGCTTACGCGGCGTCGGCGATGTCATCGCGAGCCTGCCGGCGACGATGGCGCGCGCGTTCGAGGGGGGCGGCGGCATCCTGGGCGCGCTCAAGTCCATCGGCGTGCAGATCGCGGACGCGATTGCGGCCCCCATCATCGCGGGCCTGACGCGTGTCCAGCGGGCGGCAGTCGGTGCGGGCTCGACGGCGGCCGCCGCGCTGGGGGGATCGGCCGCCGGCGGCATGGGCGCCACCGTGGGCAGCCTCGCCAGCGGCCTGGGCGGGGCGGCGATCGCGGCGACGGGCTGGGGCACGGCGATGACGGCCGCCGGCGTGGCGGGCACCGTGGCCCTTGGTGCGGCCACGCTCGGCATCGGCGCCGCGGCCGTGGGCATCTACATGCTCGCCAAGCGCTGGTCGGGCGTGAGCGAAGAGGTCAAGAAGGCCCGCGGCGACGTCAAGGCCTACGAGGACGCGGTCATCCAGACGCTGACGGCGACGCAGTTGGCCGAGGCTGGTGGCGAGCGGTGGAAGCAGGTGTCGATCGCGGTGCGCGATGCCTACCTCGCGACGGGCCGCACGGCCGAGGAAGCGGAGCGCGCCGTGCTGCGGATGTGGGAGTCCTCGCGGCAGGGACCGGAGGCGGCGCAGCGCGCGATCACGGAAGTGAACGGCGTGCTGTCCGAGCACCACGCGCTGCTCGAGGAGGCCGCGGCGGGCGCGCACACCTGGGACGACCTCGAGAAGCAGGCCGGGGAGTACGGCGTGGATCTGGCGGCCCTCGGGCCCGCCTTTGCGTCGGCGAAGCTCACCGAGAAGATGGGAGGGCTAATCCAGTTCATCGAGCGCGCGCAGAAAGCGGGCGGGGACTGGGGCGCGATCATGATGGGCACGCGCGACGAGATCGCCGAGGTGATCGAGGAGTCGCGCCGGCTGGGTATCGCGCTGCCGGCGAACATGAAGCCGTTCATCGACGACCTGTTTGAGTCGGGCAATCTGCTCGACTCGCAGGGCAACAAGATGGAGGACATCAGCGACCTCGAGTACACCGAGCCGCTCGAGGTCAAGGTCGGCAATCTGATCGACGCCATGGGGCGGCTCATCGACATCATGGGGCGGATCCCCGCGCGCGTGGACACCGAGGTGCATACCCGGTACACCGAGGAGGGCGAGCCGTCGCGAGAGAGTGAGCGCCCGCGCACGACGGGCCCGTATCCGATGGCCGCCGGCGGGCTGGGGCGCGTCTACGAGCCGACGCTGTTCCTCGCCGGCGAGGCCGGTCCGGAGGACTTCGCGTTCTCCGGCGCGCACCGATCGTTCGTCGACCCCGACGCGAAGGGATCCGCGGGCGAGGGCAAGGATCTCGCGGCCTGGCGGCAGACGTTCCGCGATGAGTTCGACGCGCTGCGGCGCGTCCTGGCTATCACCCTGCGCGATGCCGCGGCGGGAGCGGTCTGATGAAGCGGCTTGTATATCCATCGTCCACGGCGATGAAGCTACTGAACGGCTTCCGGGCAGTGCGCCCTGGCGCCACGCGTGAGTACCAGCAGCGGCTGAATCAGGTGACGCCCGCCGTCGCCGAGAACATTCAGCGCGAGGCGGTGCGTCTGCTCTCCACCATCCAGGCTGCCGGCGCGACTAACGATTCGTTTGTGCGCGAGGCATCAGCGGCGGCCATGGTCCTCGCGATCACCGCGCACGCCGAGTTTGGCGCCGGCGCGCGCGCGCGCCTGGAGAGGCCGGTGTCTGATGACCACTGACTGGCGGCGCCGCGCCGGCGGCGTGAGCGACCAGCCGGGCGGGAGCGGAGGGCCCCTGGCGTCCGTCGCATCAGAGCGGGTGCGCGGGGTCGCAATCCTTGCCTCCCTCGCATTTGTCCCTATAGGGGCAGCAACAACGAATGTTTAGAGTTCAGGAAGGGGATCAAGCCGATGATGACACTCATGATTTCGCAGGCCGATGCCGACTGGTGGGCGCGTGAGGCGAACAACTTCAGGCGCCAGTCTCCCGAGGCCGCGCGCGCCATGGCGCAGCGCCTGAACGCGACAAACGCACGCACCCAGGCCGGCCACGGGCAGATGCGACACCAGCGGGAACGGCGTGACGACCTGGCGATCGAGCCTCGTCAGGTCGAGGCGCGGGTCAATGCGCTCGAGACGGCGACGCCGGTGGAGACGACGGCGGACAGCTGGCGCCGGGCGTGCCGGGCTGTCTCTCGTAGGGGGCGTTCGTGGTGAGCGCGGCGCAGGACCTGGCGAGCGTCGAGGCTCAGCTGACAGCGGTCCTCGGGTTCTTGTGCGGAGACATCTTGTTCGGCCTCGAACCAGAGGGCGCGCTGCACCTAAGCGGCCGGACGCACGACGGCTTCGTTGAGAGCGCGTTCCACGTTCGGCCGCAGCAGTTCGCTCCCCCGCTCGTGCCGTCCGCACTGGTCAATACGCTGGCTGACGGCCGCGCGTGCCTCCACGTAGGCCTGGCCGTCCGGAGCAGCCACGAAGCGCTGGCCCCCGCGGTCAGACTCGGCGCCGTCTCCGCCACATGGATCCTGGAACCGGTGCGCGGGCGCAGCGTAGTGCCGGCCAAGCCGCTGTGCGCCGCTCGGGCGGCGGTGGCCGGCTTCCCGTTCCCGGTAGCCCTCGAGCTGATCGGGGGGGTGCCAGAGGGTGGTTTGTTCAGCTACACGGCTCTCTGGCGACTCGAGACGCCGCTGCCGTGCCGGGCGCGTCACCAGCAGGCCGCCGCACTCGCGATGGTGCGCCAGGTAGCGGCGCATCTGGGTGCCCAAGCCCCCGCCCCAGACACGCCCCTCGAGGCCCTGGCCGTACCCGTGCCGGGCGCGCCGATCAGGAGCCTGGCACCCTGCCGCGTAACGTGCCTCGCGTTCGATACCGCGGCGGCCGTCACACCCGAGCAACTGACGACCGCCATCGGCGGCAAGGAGGAGAGCTGATGGACGCGATCGACATCCTAACGAAGGCGCGCGCGGCCGCCGATGAGATCGGCCAGGCAGATGCGTCTGTTCGCGAGCAACTGCGTGTAAACGCCGCGGAGCGCACCAAGGTCTTCAACAGCATCCCACCCGCAGCGGACATCCTGCCCACGCTCGGCCCGCTCGTCCACCAGGCTGCCACTACCTACCTGCAGCAGCACGGCTACCGCCATCTGCGCGACATCGCGGGGCACGAAGACGAACGCACCAGCATGGCGACGGGTGCGGTCCGCGTCAAACGGCACGCGCCACGCCTCCCCAAGCTACAGCAGCAGCTCCCTGGCGATCCCGACGGGTTGTCTCTCCCGGCACTCTGCGCCTTCGCCCCGGAGCTGGTGGTGGCCGCACTCACGAACATCGTCAACACATGCAGCGCTGGCCGGCTCGTCCTGAGCGCCGCGGACCGCACGGCCCGACTCGAAGCGTTGGCCGCCCAGGCCCGCGCGCTGATGACGGCGCACGCCGCACTGGTGCGCGATGCCGCCGTGGTCGGCATCACAATCACGCCGCTCACGGAGAACGTGAAACAGCAGGCCGCTCAGGCGTTGGAGGAGGACGCCCTCCGGCCGCAGCACCAGCGCCAGGACGCGCTCAATGAGGCCGCCGCGCACGAGTGGCCGGCGATTCCGCAGGGCTGACCCCATGGCCCTCGTCATGCCGCTCCCGGCCGTGCCGCATCCGCCCGCCGCCGGCGATCGCCTGGTGATCGAGATTCGTCAGCTCGAGGCGCGGGTCCGCGAGCTCGAAGCCACCGTGCGGCGGGAGCGACAGCGGGCGGATGCGGAGGCTCGGCGGGCGGACGCGGCCGCCCGCTCATCCGAGGCGGCCTGGCGAGTCGCCTGGCCACAGGGACGATGAAGACGTGGCAAGGGTCGGCCGCGCGCGGGATCGCCTCGCCCAGGCGTTCCCATCCGATCGGACTGCGCCCCTGTGATGGCTGCGGGCTCGACTTCACGCCCACGCGGGCGAACCAGCGGCACTGCCGGCCATCCTGCCGCCGCCTGGCGCACGCCCGGCGCGTCGAGGCACGCGGGCGTGGGCGGCCTGGGTGGCAGCTCTTCAAGTAGCGCAGATTGGCCTTGGGACGGGAACATGCCGCCCGCCCCAGGCCCTTCAGGGCGATGCCGCGGCGTCCTGTGTCAGCCGGCGAGACTCCAGCCGGCACCGCGGCACTTCTTCCGGCAGATGGTTGGTTGACCCCGGTCGCAGACGGCGACCCTCTAGCGAAGGTGTGACACACATGGCACTCAAGACCGAAGGCATTCACCCAGCGGACTTCATCGCGACCGAGTCCCCGGGCTACATCAGCCGTGACACGGTGGTGGTCACGGTGCCGGCCTCCACCGCCCTCTCGGCCGGCTTTGTGCTCGCGAAGCTGGCGGCGACGGGCCGGTACGTCCCGTACGACAACGCGGGCTCGGACGGCAGCGAGGTGGCCGCCGCAATCCTCTTCGCCGGCCTCGAGAACTCGGCCCTCGCGCCGGCCGACATCAAGGGCGTCGTCCTCAACTTCGGCTGCGAGGTCCGCAAGGCCGACCTGGTGTGGGACAGCGGCGTGAACGACGCGGGCAAGCTGGCCGCCTACGCGGATCTCGCTGTGAACGGTGTCAAGGCGCGGGACTGACGCAAGACTGGACGGTATCCGATGCCCGTCCAGTCAGGGCGACGCGGCGCCCTGTGTCAGCCTGGGGCTCGGCCCGGGATCGTTCACGTTCCGGTCCCAGCCGGGCCCCCGGCACCGCGGCCCCACGCGCCAGGCCGGTTGACCCCGCGGGCTGCTCTGCGGTAGCGTGGGCGCTGTCTTTCGTCGTGCGGCCGGAATCGGCCGGCGAGGGAAGGCGGCGCCGGGGCACGCGCTAACGTGCTGACCGACGCCTAACCGATCGTTCCGATTAAGCGGACCGAACGGCTGCCGGCATTTTACCCGCACGGCAACCCGCCCGATCCGCCTTCTCATTCGTAGGAGGCAGACCATGCTCAATGACCTTGGCAAGAAGCGGTTCAAGAAGGACGTCCGCCGGTACGCACCGGTGGCCGACGACCTGGCAGCCAATCTGGTGGAGCTGATGTGGGACCGTTTCTTTAATAAAGAAGCCACTCCTGATGCTCGTCGGCTGGAGGATGCGGTCACGAAGGTGCTGGATAAGGAGCACGCCAGCGGTAAGCCGGATTGGGGGTTGGCCTTCGGGCCGATCAGTGATCTAGAACGACGGGCGTTTATCGTCGGGTTTGAGACGGCCGCGAAGCTGTTCAACGGCGGTGCGCGATGAGCCGCACCACGGCGCCGCGCCGGTCGTCGCCGGCCCGGCCGCGATTGGCGCTGGGGGCGCGCGCGAACAGGCTGGAGGTGGCGCGGGCCAAGGCCCTCGCCGCGGCGGCGCTTCAGGAGAGCCCACTCATGGACGCGTTGGCAGAACGCTTCTACGGGTCGGACATGTACGCGGCCTTGGACCTGATCATGATCGACCGGATGCCCGCCACCATGTACGAGCGGCACGCGGGCCTGTTGCAGGTCATGGACGGCGAGTACGACTCGCTCATCACAGAGGTGTGCTACGCCGCCTTCCGGCTCGGCGTGTCGATGATGACGCCGCGAGAATTGTCCACGATCGCACAAGCCCCGGCGGCGTCTCGTGGTGAACGGCCCGCGACAGGCGGCGCGCGATGAGCCGCACCACGGCGCCGACGGACCGCCAGATTCGCGTCCGAGGCCACCTGGTGGACGTGTCGGACGCGCGGACGCTGTACGTCGAGACCGAGTACTTCGTGAGCTACGGCGACGTGACGCCGCCCTCCGCGGCGCCGCTCGAGCGCACGTTCACGATGCGCGCCCCGCGGCGCGTGGACCAGTGGACCGCGGACGATCTGATCCGTGTCATCGACCGAGTGCGCGCAGGGATGCCCAAAGCGGATCCCGATCCGGCAGCGCCGGACGTCTGGGGAAACATCGGCCCCCTCGTCGGCGTGCTCGATCGCTACACGGATGGCCGGCGCATCGGGCGGATCTCGATGTCCACGATCGGGTACGTGACGGAGCAGGCTTTCCTGTTGTCGTTCCTCACGAAAGCTCACTTCGTCGCGCGCGTGTGGCTGCCGACGCCGCCACCCATGGCGGCGCTGCTGCCCCTGCTCACATCAACTAACCGGTACTGCGACATCGAGATCGGTCTGAACACGCGCGCGGCCGCGGCCCTGTCCCGTCGTCGGCTCAAGGCCGCCGAGGACGCCGTCGTGTGGAAGCGCGCCGCGCGGCGCCGTGCCGGGGAGGTAGCGTTGAAGAGGCCCCGCGCCGAAGCGGCGCCGCGCCTTCTACCCATAAGCTCAAGGAGCCACGGACGATGACGGACGACGCCATGCTGCGCGGATTCAAGGCCGCGATGAAGGGGGCTACACCGCGGCTGAAGCAGGTTCTGCAGGCCAAGGTGGACGCGGCCACCTACCAGGCGATCCGTGCCGCCGCGCTCCACGTGCTCGACCATTTGCCGGCGGGCCTGCCCCTGGGCACCAGGGTCGCGGCGCTGATGCTGGCGGCCACCGCGTACGCCGAGAGCGGTGCGAACGCGCGCGCCTTCATCGACGCGCACCACGAGCCGCCCGAGACCGAATAGGCGACGGGAGCGACCCACGCCGGGGCGCGGTTTCAGTTTCCGGGCGACCCTTCAGGGTCGCCCGGCCTCATCACGATCGGTGTAATGCGCCCGAAAGTCGCGAGTTGATGCGGACCGCTAGCCCACCGCTAGCCCACAGCTGTTTCAGTGGCTCTGCCAATACCCAACGATCGCCGTAAGTTGGTGCCGGAGGAGGGGATCGAACCCACACGCCGCTTGCGCGGCACGGGATTTTGAGTCCCGCGCGTCTGCCAGTTCCGCCACTCCGGCCAGGAGGAC
>CAYRAE010000055.1:0-2374 GCA_964422175.1 uncultured Luteitalea sp.
CCGCAGAGGCTTGACCTCACGGCGGTAGCGGTGTATACCTTCGCCTCAATTCGTCCAGTCAAGTACGAGGTACGCCGGCGGTGGTCAGACCACGCGCCGTTGCGAATGGCAGGTGTGGTGTCCCTCGACAGGAGAGGCTGATGGTTCACGGTTTCCAACGGGCCCGGTTGCGCGCGTGTGCCCTGTTTGTCGCGCTCGGAATTCTCGTCGCGCCCGCGCTCGCCCGAGCGCAAGCCACGCGCGGCACACTGCTCGGTACGGTCACCGACACATCCGGAGCACCCGCTCCGGGCACCACGGTCACCATCACCGACGTCGGCACGAACATCGTGACGAGCAGCGTCACGAACGAGGCTGGGAACTACACCTTCCCGAACCTCAGGGACGGCCTGTACAAGGTGGAGGGCGAGCTCAGCGGATTCAAGAAGGTCATCCGCGAGAACGTCAAGGTGGACGTCAACACCACCATCCGCGTCGATCTGAGACTCGAGCCAGGCGATCTCTCCGAGACGATCAGCGTCACGGCCGAGACGCCCGCGCTGCAAACGGATCGAACCGACACCGGTCGCATCATCGAGGGTGAGCAGATTGCCGCGATGCCGCTCGGCTTCGGCCGCAACTTCCAGGGCATGCTCGCCACGGTGCCCGGTGCCTCCCGCCCCTTCAAACCGCACTCCGAGTTCTTCAACTCGCAGGATTCGCTGTCGAGCAACGTCAACGGTCAGTCGCGTCTGGCCAACAACGTGATGATCGAGGGCATCGACAACAACCACAAGACGGGCCTGCTCACGGTGCTCATCCCGTCGGCCGAAGCGCTCGAGACGGTGAGCGTCACGACGAGCAACTACGACGCGGAGTTCGGGCGCGCCGGCGGCGCGGTGACCAACGTCACGCTGAAGTCGGGCACGAACCAGTACAAGGGCTCCGGATTCTGGTTTGGCGACAGCGACGAGACGCGCGCGACCAACGCGTTCGTCGACCGCGCGAACCTGCCGAAGGAGCGACAGAAGCCCGAGACGCTGTACAACCAGTTCGGGTTCACGCTCGGCGGCCCGATCATGCGCAACCGCCTGTTCTTCTTCGGCGACTACATCAGAACCAACGACGACCTCGGGCGCGTCAACCGCTACGTCGTGCCGACCGCCGCTCAACGTGCCGGCAACTTCAGCGGGTCGGCCGTGCCGATCTACGACCCGGCCACGGGCGATGCCGCGACGGGCGCCGGCCGCACGGCGTTTGCCGGCAACGTGATTCCCGCCGATCGCATCAGCCCGATCGCGCAGCGCATCATGCAGAGCATCCCGCTGCCCAACATCGCCGGGGTGGCCGAAGGCCAGATCAACTATCAGGACACGACGATTCGCAAGCGCCGCACCGATGGCTTCGACGTGAAGCTGAACTATCAGGCGACCGAGAAGGATCAATTCTCTGCGCGCTACAGCTTCCAGCGGCCGACGGCGGAAGAGCCCGGGAACTATCCCAACAACATGGGCGGTCCGTATCAGGGCGGCTTTGTCGGCAGCGGCACGAACACGACGTACAGCGTGGCCGGCAACTGGACGCGGACGTGGACCAACACGCTCGTGGCCGACATCCGTGCGGGCGTCAGCAAGTATCGCAACAAGGCGGTGACGGTCGCCAACGGTCTGACGACGGCGGCCGACATCGGCATCCCCGGCGTGAACATCGACGAGTTCACGAGCGGCATGACCGCCATCAACATCGGCAACGGGATCTCCAACCCGATGGTCGGATTCGTGAACTCGCTGCCCTGGGATCGCGGTGAGACCACCGTGGATCTCTCGACGACGGTGACCAAACTGTGGGGCAACCACACGGTGAAGGTGGGCGGCACGTACCGGCACAACCGCGACTTCCTGCTGCAGACGCAGGACCAGGGCGGCTCGCGCGGCTACTTCACGTTCAACGCCGCGCAGACGGGCAGCCCGGCCAACGCAGCGTCGCAGGCCAACATCAACAACGCGATCGCGGCGTTCCTCCTCGATCGGCCGAGTGTGGCGGGCCGCGACCTGGCCGTGATTCCAGAGCCCGGCACGACGCACTCGGCGGTCTTCACCTTCATCCACGACAAGTGGCAGGTCACGCCGAAGCTGACGCTCGACCTCGGCCTCCGTCACGAGTACTACACGCCGCTGGTCGGCATCCAGAAGCAAGGGGGGCTCTCCAACTACGATCCGATCACCAATTCTCTGCTGGTGTCGGGCTACGGCGGGGTGCCGGAGAACATCGGCGTCAAGAAGAACTTCCGCAACTTCAATCCCAGACTCGGCCTGTCCTACCGCATCGACGACAGGACCGTCGTCCGCGGCGGGTACGGCATGAGCACGGCGCCGTTTGCCGACAACAGCTACGC
>CAYRAE010000055.1:2474-13066 GCA_964422175.1 uncultured Luteitalea sp.
CAGGACATCATCCAGCGCCTGGACCTCAACGCGGGCTACGTGCTCGGCGCCGACAACGCCGGTCGTCCGCAGTTCGCCGAGTTCGGCCGTACGTCGTCGGTGACGGCGTTCCTGCCGTACGAAACCGACTACCACTCGCTGCAGATCAAGGTCGATCGCCGGTTCAAGAACAACTTTCTGGTCACCAACTCGTACACGCTCGGCAAGGGCGTGAGCTACGACGCTGGCGACTCCAATGGGCAGATCAACACGCCGGCCGACATCTCCCGCAGCTGGGGCCGCACGACCAACGATCGTCGTCACGTGTTCGTGAGCAGTTTCGTGTACGGCCTGCCGATCCAGCGCGAGGGCGTGCTGGGCTGGATCCTCAACGGCTGGCAGGTGTCGGGTCTCTTCACGGCACAGTCAGGGACGGCAGTGGACATCACGATGCCGGCCGCGCTGCTGCGCGCGCCTGGCAACACGCAGCGGCCGGACCTGACTGGAGATCCGAAGAAACTCGGCGGCATCGGCGGCGGTCAGACGTGGTTCGACACGACCGCCTTCTCGGCGCCCGCCGATAACACCTTCGGGAACCTGACGCGCAATGGCGCCGGCGTCGATGGGCCCGGCTACATCAATCTCGACGGCTCGCTCGTGAAGCGCTTCAACTTCGGCGCGCGGTACGGGGAGTTCCGCGTCGATGCGTTCAACGTGACCAACTCGCTCCACGCCAACAACCCGAACGGCACGTTCGGCGGGCCCACGTTCGGGCAGATCACGGGATCCTACGGCGAGCGCATCGTCCGCTTCGGCCTGCGGTTCATCTTCTGAGGAAGCATCTGCAGATGGACGCCAGGGGCTTCGGCCCCTGGCGTGCTCACGCGCGCGGCAGCCGCACGCGCGCGACGCAGCCGGGGGCGTCGCGGCGGTTCTCCAGCGCTACATGGCCACCATGGGCGTCGGCGATCTGACGACACAACGCGAGGCCGATACCGGTGCCGCCCGGCTTGGTGGTGAAGAACGGGACGAAGACGTCCGCGCTCGCGACGATGCCCGGTCCCTCGTCGACGACGCGTACCTCCACGAACTCGTCGCCGGCCGCACGCTCCCACCACAACTGCACGCCGCCTCCCGTTTCCGCGACGGCATCGACGGCGTTGCGCACCAGGTTGATCAGCAACTGCTCGATCTGATCCGCGTCGGCGCGCACGACGCACGGCGGACCGCCCCGCACCACGACCCGCTCCGAGGCTTCGAGCGCGACCACGCGTGCGACGAGCGGGGGCACGTCCACGTCGCCGAACGTCGGGGCCGGCAGGCGCGCCAGGGCGGCGTAGCCGCGGAGGAAGCGGTTGAGGCCCTCGGCGCGCATCTCGATCACGCCGAGTCCTTTGCGCACGTCGGTGCGCACGCTCTCGTCGAGCGGACCACGATCGACGAACCGCCCCAGACTGTTGGCGATGGACGTGATCGGCGTCAGCGAGTTGTTCAACTCGTGGCTGAGGACGCGGATGAGGCGACGCCACGCCGCACGCTCTTCCTCGCGTAAGGTCTTGCTGACGTCATTCAGCACCACCAGATCGTGGGGGAGGCCGTCCTGCCTGAACGACGAGTGACGCACTTCCCACCGGCCGGAGGCATTGGGAAAGTCGAGGCTGACCAGTCGCGTGGGCAGGGGATCGAGGAGGGATTCGCATCCGAGGTCCACCGCCGATTGCCCGAGGAGATCGCTGACGGGGAGGCCGAAGAGTTGCGCCGCCGCGGGATTGGCGAGCGCCAGCGACTGGCGTGCGTCGAAGGCCAGCACGGCCGCGTCGAGTTCGGCCATCACCGTGGTCAGCAGGGCACTGGCCTCCACTTCGGTGAGGCGCTGCCGCTGCAGCCATTCCGCGAGCAGGTTCACTTCGAGCAGCACCTGACCGAGTCCGTCGGTGGCCGTGTCCTCGTCCTCGTGCTTCGCGCGTGCGGAGAAGTTGCCCTCGCGAAGGCCCTGAATCAGGTTCGCCGTGGTCCGTAACGGCCGCAGCAGCGCGCCGCGCAGACGGCCGGCTGCGAAGAGGCACCAGGCGACGATGGCCAGGATGACCGCGATGCGCGCGCTCGTCGGCCACGGCAGGTGCACCGTGCCGTACGCGGCGACGATGGCCACGGGCAGCACGAGCCAGATGGCCCACGCGACCAGTCGCACGTCATGGCGCATGGGGGGGACCCTACAGGCCGTACCGCTGGAGCCGGCGGTAGAGCGCGCTGCGACTGAGGCCGAGGGCGTGGGCTGCCGCCGACACGTTGCGGTCGTACCGATCGAGCGCCTTGCGGATGAGGAAGGCTTCGACTTCCTCGAGGCTCATGTCTTCGAGGCGCGCCGCGGCAGCGCCGCGCGTGGGGCGCAGCGCGAGCGCCTCGGCCGTGATCCGCGGGCCATCGGCCATGAGCACCGCACGCTCTACGGCGTGATCGAGCTCGCGGATGTTGCCCGGCCACCCGTGGGCGAGCAGGGCCTGCAGCGCCGACGAATCGAAGCCGTCGAGCGCCTTCCTGTAACGCCGCGCGTGACGGAACAGGAACACGGCCGCCAGTTCGGGGATGTCCTCGCGTCGATCCCGGAGCGCCGGCATGTGCACCTCCACGGTGTTGAGCCGGAAGAGGAGGTCCTGCCTGAAGCGCCCGGCCTGGACGTCCGCGTGGAGATCGGCGTTTGTCGCGCTGATGACGCGCACGTTCGTGCGTCGCGTCCGCGACGACCCCAGCCGCTCGAACTCGCTCGTCTCCAGCACGCGGAGCAGGCGCGGCTGCACGACCGCCGGCATGTTGGCGATCTCGTCGAGGAAGAGCGTGCCGCCATCGGCGATCTCGAAGCGCCCGATCCGTTCCGAGCGCGCGTCGGTGAAGGCGCCGCGCTCGTGGCCGAACAGCTCGCTGTCGACGAGTGTTTCGGACAATCCACCCGTGTTCACCGTCACGAACGGGGCCTGCGCGCGCGGCGACGCCTCGTGCAGGGCTTGCGCAAGCAACGTCTTACCTGTGCCGTTCTCGCCCGTGATGAGCACGTTCGCGTCGGAGGGCCCCACGCGTGACAGCACCTGGAGGACCGGCTGCATGGCCGGCGCGCGGGCGATGAACGCGGGCGTGGTGGGCGGACGGAGCAGCGCGTTCTCGGCCTCGAGCTGACGCGTCCGCCTGAGTGCGCGTCCGAGCTCGATCTGCGTGCGGAGCACGGCGAGCAGCCGCGAGTTCTCCCAGGGCTTCTGGATGAAATCACTGGCACCGCGACGCATGGCCTCGACGGCGAGTTCGACGGTGCTCCACGCCGTCATCACGACGACGGGCAACGTGGCGTCGAGGCGGCGGATCTGCGAGAGCAGATCGAGTCCTTCAGCACCCGACGTCGTGTCGCGCGCGTAGTTCAGATCGATGAGCGCGACGTCGTGCCCGCCCTTCTCGACCGCGGCGAGGACGGCGGCGGGTGAACGCACGCCATCGACGTCGTACCCCTCCAGCTTGAGCAGGAGACGCACGGCCTCGATGACGTCGGCCTGATCGTCGGCGACGAGGACGTGAGGAATCGGCACCGACTCGACCGACGACGAGCGATGGCCGGCGGCGACAGGGGAGCCAGAGGACATGACCGAGGAGTCTATGCCGGACTCCGGTCTCCTACACGGGTGCGAGGGCGGCGGCTTCGCCCGCGTGGTCCTCGGAGACGATGCGGCCGTCGAACAGGTGGATGGCCCGCGTGGCGTGCGCGACGTAGCGCGGATCGTGCGTGACCATGCAGATCGTCGCGCCGTCACGGTGCAGTTCGGAGAGCAGTTGCATCACGAGTTCGCCGTTGTGCGAGTCGAGGTTGCCCGTCGGCTCGTCGGCCAGCAGGATCGACGGCTGCGTCACGACGGCGCGCGCGACGGCCACGCGCTGCTGCTGACCGCCGGAGAGCTGGCCCGGCAGATGGCGCGCACGATGGCCCATGCCGACACGCTCGAGCGCCTGTTCGACGCGTTTGCGCCGTTCGCCGCCCGACATGCCCATGTAGGTCAGCGGCAGCTCGACGTTCTCGTAGACGGTGAGGTCGCCGATCAGGTTGAAGCTCTGGAAGATGAACCCGATCTCGCGGTTGCGCGTCCGCGCCCGCTCGGCCACCGACAGGCTCTCGACAGGGCGGTTGTTCAGCCAGTAGTGCCCGTCGCTCGGGGTGTCGAGGAGGCCGAGTACCGACAGGAGCGTCGACTTGCCGCACCCCGACGGGCCCGCAATGGCCACGTACTCGCCAAAGTCGATCGACAGGTGGATGCCATCGAGGGCATGGGTTTCGATCTCGTCGCCTGCGAACACCTTGCGGATGCCTTCGAGCTTGATCAGGGGATGGGACATGGACATCTCTCCGGGACGGGGGTCGGACGGACTATTTGATCTGCAGGCGATCGACCTGATCCCAGGCCGACATGTCGGAGAGCACGACGCGATCGCCTTCGCGCAGGCCCTCGAGAATCTGGATGTGGCGCACGGAGCCCTTGCCGAGCTTCACCTGCCGGCGTTCGGCCATGCCGTCGGCCGCCACCTGGAAGACGCTGATCGTGCCGCCTTCCTGCCCGTTGGATGGCCGCGCCACGTACAGCACGTCGGCCAGCCGTTCGATCTCGATGATGCCGTCCACCGAGAGGTCGGGGCGCACGCCGCGCGGCAGCTCGCCCGAGAAGCTGATGTCCACCAGCACCGTGCCCGAGACCGCGGCCGGGTCCACGCGTGAGACGTGCCCCTCGGCGAAGCCGTTGCGCGTATCGACGCGCGCCACCTGGCCGATCTGGACGTCGCGGGCCTGCGTTTCCGGCACGCGGACCTGTGCCTTGAGCTGTGCCGGGTCGGCCACGCGCGCGACGTTGGTGCCCGCGGTCACCTGACTGCCGACTTCGACGGGGACGGCCTGCAGCACGCCACGCATGCCGGCGCGCACGTGCAGCTGTCCGAGCTGGGCCTGCTTGAGCGAGAGGAGGGCGCGCATGCGATCCACTTCGGCCTGCTGCTCGGCGAGCTGCGACGGACGCATGCGCGTCCCGACGTCGAGGCGCTTGCGTTCGGCGGCCACCTGCGTCTGCAGTGCCCTGGTCTTTGACGACGAGCGACGGTGCTGGAGTTCAGAGACGAGTCCATCTTTCAGCAGGACCTCGTCGGCTTCGGCGTCGGCCTTCGCTTCTTCGAAGCTCGCTTCGGTCTGGGCGAGGAGTGCCTCCTGCGCGAGCAGCGACGTCGTGGCGTCTGCGTCGGCGCGGCGGAGGCGCGCTTCGGCGCCCGCGAGCTGGAGGCGCGTGTCCACCACTTCCTGCTCGAGGCGCGGATTATCCAGCTGCAGAATCACATCGTCGGGATCGACCTGCGCGCCGGGGCGGAGGACGATCCGCGCCACGCGGCCGTCCGTCGATGCTGCGATCCAGGCGGTATCGACAGGCACCAGCGTGCCGGTGCCGCGCACTTCGCGCACGAGCTCGCCACGCTGGACGTTGTCGAACCAGAGCGGCCCGGCGTCGACCGATGGCGCAGCAGGGGCCATCCGCATCACGGCCACACCGCCACCCAGCATCAGGATCGCGACGAGCACAGGCACGCGCAGCTTCTGAAGGCGGCGGCGACGACGTTCGGCTTGAGAGAGAGGGACGTCTACCACGCCAACCATT
Source organism: uncultured Luteitalea sp. (assembly GCA_964422175.1). GTDB lineage: Bacteria > Acidobacteriota > Vicinamibacteria > Vicinamibacterales > Vicinamibacteraceae > Luteitalea. The sequence goes on from CAYRAE010000055.1 coordinate 8,123, forward strand.
GTGGCAAGAAGCGGGCCACGCTGCGATCGATCGGTTTGTGGCGTAAGAGTGCCTGAAATCTCGTGCTGACGCGTCCTGGCGGGTCTGTTCAGGGCGTGAGAGCAGTGTCCGCTTGTGGGACGCAGTGTCCCAGCCTCAGAAATGCCGCGATGCCGAGAATGCCGTGATGCCGAGAATGCCGCGTGGCCGGGAATGCCGGGAATGACGGTAGGGCCGGCTCTCCGAGCCCGGCCTTCAGCGCCGCGGTTTCTCGACGCGAACGTCCGGGCGCGGTGTGCCGTGCCACGTGAAGCGATACGTCTTCGCCCGCCGCACGTGTCCGACGACCGCGGGGCGGAAGCAGGCGAGACAGGTGCCGCGGGGCTTCCTGACACTCGGATACACGACGCCCAGCGAGCCAGTGTCCAGCAGGCGCTCGGCGAGCGCCTGCGACGCGGCGTAACTGTCGGGCGCGAGGCATGCCTGGAACGCACGAGCCGTGCGCAGGTCGTGGAAGGTGCCGCTGAAGTCGGCGAGGTAGTCGTCGTAGGTGACCGTATCCTCGAAGCGTCCGATCTCGGCGAGCTGCACCGACTTGTGGAAGGCCACTTCGGCCTGCGACGTCGCGAGCTCGAACCCCGCATACCACGCGCCGCGATCGGGACTGCTGAATCGCGCGCCGAGCGGGTGCGCGTGGCAGAAGGAGGCGTTGACGACGGAGGCATTCGGCACGCCGGCGACCAACTCGTCGAGGCCGATGCCGGGCAGCAGGTGCGCGCCGGCGAGCAGGCGGTCGTTGGTCGCGGCGTCGAGTTCGAACAGCGCCCGCAGATGCGCGTCATCGTCGGCGATGTCCACGAGGACACTGTCGCCCTTCGGACGATGACACGACGGAACGAGGCGATGCGTGTCGACCTGTCGGATGAGACGCGCCGGAGGCGAGGTCATCCCGCGCGACGCGCGTCGAGGAGTCGCCTCACGGTCTGCATGGCCGGCAGGCCGCCGCGACGCATGTAGGCCAGCGGCGTCTCGCCGGCGAAGATGGGGTTGGTGTTGGGGAGCTGTACCCACTCGTCGGCGAGCGCCTCGCCGTGCAGGATGTGGAGGGCCTTGTAGATGCCCACGAGATACGAGACGCGCGTGAGCCGATCCGTGTCGAGCGTGCGATCGGGCTGGCGCTTCATCTCGTAGAACGGGCCGTTGCTGACCCCACCCAGCAGCACGCGCGCGTCCTCGTCACGCACCTGCCAGCGCGCCATGATGTTGAAGAAGCCTCGAAGCGCCGCCCCCGACAACCGCTCGCGCGTGTCGCGCGCCGTCAGATCCGGCGCGGCGAGGGCCGGGTAGCGACCAGTCGGATAGGCGAGGGCGGCTTCCATCGATGAACTCCTGTTCAGGAGTATATCTACTCCTGATTAGAGTTGCAAGTGCACCTGGCTGACGCCGTGATTCGCGCTGTTACGTCACGCCACTGCGGCCCTTCGGCGCGGCAAGCCATTCCCGGCATCGCCGCATCACGGCATTCCTGCTATCCGCCTTCGGCATTCCTGGCTTTCGGCATTTCCCTGTCCCTACGGAATTGCCCCGTTCTCGTCCTCCATCCAGCCGTCGCGCAGGCGGATCGTGCGATGGCCGTAGGCGGCGTTGACGTCCGAGTGCGTGACCTGGACGATCGTCGTGCCGGCCTCGTTCAACTGGCGGAACAGTTCCATGATCTCGCGGCCCTGATCGCTGTGCAGGTTGCCGGTGGGCTCGTCGGCGAGCAATACCGACGGACTGGCGATGATGGCGCGCGCCACGGCCACGAGCTGCTGTTGTCCGCCACTGAGCTGGTTGGGGAAGAGGTCCTTCTTGCCGACCATGTGGAAGCGGTCGAGCATGTCGGCCACCAGCGACTGGCGCTCGGACCGCGGGACGTCGCGATAGGAGAGCGGGATGTCGAGGTTCTCGGCCACCGTGAGGTCGTCGAGCAGGTGGAACTGCTGGAACACGAACCCGATGTGCCGCTTGTTGAGCGCCGCGCGTTCGCGCGTCGACCTGGCGTGCACCGGCTCGCCCTTCAGGACGTAGCTGCCCGTCCACGCATGGTCGTAGAGTCCGATGATTGACAGCAATGTCGACTTGCCGGCGCCGCTCGGTCCCATGATCGTGACGAATTCGCCTTCCTTGATGTCGAGGTCGATGCGTCGCAGCACCCACGTCTCACCGGCGCGAGTCTTGTACGACTTGGACAGGTTGCGAATCTCGATCATCGGTGTCAATGCGTGCTCCTCGAATTCCAGAAACCAGGTCGGCCTTCGGGCTTGGGCCTTGGGCCTTCAGAATTGCTTCGTGTCGGCCGTGGGCCACAGGCCTTCGGCCTCGGAACCTCTGGCTTGCCGCGCCGAAGCGCCGAAGGCGCGAAGGCCGGCCGGCCGTTACGTATGATGCCTTGAGCCGTGACTGACAACGCTCCCGTTCTCTCCGACGCGCGTATCGATGCCTACCTCGATCACCTGCGCGTCGTGCGTCGCCTGCAGCCGCTGTCTGTCGAGAGCTACAGTCGCGACCTGGTGCACCTGGCGCGCTTCGCCGCCGGCAGGGGCACCACTCCGGATGCCTTGACGCTCCACGACCTCGAGGCGTTCGTCCGGCAGCTGATGGCGGAAGGATACTCCCCACGATCGGTCGCCCGCATGGTGGCCGGCGTGCGAGGCTTCTACAAGCACCTGCTGATCGGGCGCGCGATCGCGGCCAACCCCGCGGAAGATCTGCGGCCACCTCGCGCCTGGCGCGAGCTGCCGCGCTACCTGTCGCTCGACGAGGTGGATGCGCTTCTCGCCGCCCCCGATCTGGCGACGCCGAGGGGCAAGCGAGACAGGGCGCTGCTCGACGTGCTGTATGCCACGGGGCTTCGCGTGTCCGAGCTCGTGTCGCTGCGTCCGGCGGACGTGAACCTGGAGGCCGGCTATCTCACGTGTATCGGCAAGGGCGACAAACAGCGGATCGTGCCAGTGGGGGAGCAGGCGATCGCGGCGCTCGAAGCCTACCTGCCTGACGGCCGCGCGGCGCTCACGAAAGGCCGTGCGTCGCCGTGGCTGTTCCCGAGCGGCCGTGGAACCGCGGCACTCACGCGCGTGGGGTTCTGGAAGCTGTTGAAAGCGTATGCCCTGAAGGCCGGCCTCACGACTGACGTGTCACCGCACGTGTTGCGGCATTCCTTCGCGACGCACCTGCTCGATCGCGGCGCGGATCTCCGCGCGATCCAGATGATGCTCGGGCACGCGGCGCTCTCCACGACGCAGATCTACACGCACGTGCTCGAAGCCCGCCTCAAGCGCCTCTACGACGCGCATCATCCGCGGAGTTAGGCCGCTTCGCGGGAGGACGGAGGCGGGAGGACGGACGGAGGGTTCACGTGCGGGCGCTGGCGACCAGGTAGGTGGCGATGGCGACGAAGAGGATGTTCGGGGCCCAGGCGGCGAGCGGAGGAGTCAGCACGCCGGCGCTGCCGACGGCGGCGAAGAAACTCTGGGTGGTCCAGTAGAGGATGGCCAGGGCGATGCCGATGCCGATGCCGAACATCGTGCCCTTGCGCCCGGTGGTCACACCGAAGGGGATGGCGATGAGCGTCATGATCACCGTGATGAACGGGAACGCGATCTTCCTGTGCAGGGCCACCTGCAGCGGAATGGTGCTGTAGCCGGCCTTCTCCAGTTCGGCGATGTGCGTGCGCAGTTGCGGCACCTTGAGGCGCTCGGCGAGGACGGCTTCCGGTTCCTCGACGCCGAAGTACGCCGGCGGATCGATCGTGATGGTCCGGGTGGGGAAGACCGCGAACTGCGTCACGGCATTCCCGTCGCCGAACGTGCGCTGCCATCCGAGGTCGGCGCGCCACGTCGTGTCATTCATGTTCGTCGCCACGCGCGCGTACGTGCGACCGACGACGTTCCAGCCCCGCGACCCGAAGGTGTAGACGGTGAGGTCCTCGAGCCGCTGCGCGCCGGGGTCGAAGCGGCCGTAGTGGTACAGCTCGCCATGACTGCCGGCCATCCACTGGCGGCTCGCCAGGCCATACGTCCGCGCCACGCCGCTGCGGATGAGCGCGCGCAGTTCTTCCGCGCGTCGGTTCGATGCCGCGAGGATGCTCTGTTCCATGCCGAAGAGCACTGCGCTCCACAGCAACCCGAACAGCAGCATCGGCACCGTCGCGCGATACAGCGACACGCCGCACGCCTGCATCACCGTCAGCTCGCTCGTCCTCGTGAGGAGGCCCACGGTGACGAGCGTGCCGACGAGCGCCGCCAGCGCGGTGATGTAGTAGATGTACTGCGGCGTCGAGTACGCGAAGAAGCTGAGGAGCACGCCGCCCGTCGTGCGGCCCTTGAAGAGATATTCGCTGTAGTCGGTGAAGATGGCGATGTAGAACACCGCCAGCATGCCGAGGAACGTCACGCCGAAGACGCGCAGATAGATCCGGCTCAGATAGCGATCGAGGATGTTGAAGGAGGGGACGATCCCCTGCGGCACCCTGATGACGACCACCACCTGGCCGGCGCCTGTCTTCTGCGCGCGCCCGGCGGCGGTTCCGGCCTGGGGCGCGTCGGGCGTTGCGTCGCCTGCAGACGCGCGTGCGGCGGTGTGGCGTGAGAACCACCCGGCCAGCCGCGCCGGCACCGGGATACTGATCGACGGGGAGAACTCGTAGCCGCGTGTCTTCAGCACGAGCAGCACCAGCCCCGCGGTGCCCAGGACGATGTTGGGGATCCAGAGGGCGAGCTCAGCCGGCACTTTCTGGCCCTTGGCGAGCGCCTCGCCCATGTACATCAGCACGTAGTACACGAGCACCACGCCGATGCCGATCACGAACCCGGCGTTCTTGCCGTCCTTGCGGTGCGTGATGCCGAGCACGAGCGCGATCAGCCCGAAGACGAGGCAGGCCACCGGAATGGTGTACTTGCGCTGAATCGCCATGATCGGGTTGTG
>CAYRAE010000056.1:0-10955 GCA_964422175.1 uncultured Luteitalea sp.
ACCACTGCAACGAAGACCGTCGACTGCCACTTCCGTGCGGAGACAGACGCCGAATACGTGGCGCAGCAGACACACACAGTGGCTGTCACGATCGCACGCGAGGTTCTTCAGGCGACGGCCGGTCGTGCGACTGCCGGTGGGTCCGCAAAGGTCAAGGCCGGCAAGCCGCTCATCGTCGAATGCATGCCGATGCTTCGCGTGACGATGGCCGACCCTGACGATGCGCGCGTGCAGATCCCGGTTCCGGACCCCGGCGCACCAGTGGACCTGCGGTTCGATCTCGTCGCACAGGAGATCGGCGACGCGGAAGTGCGTGTGCAGGTGCGACAGGGACCGCTCCCGCTCGTCACGCTGACGTTGACGCCGTCGGTCGTCGCCGCGCGCAGCGGTGCGCCACATCCGTGTCGCGCCGAGGCCGACGTCGAGTCGATGCCGTCCACGTTCCCGCGCGCCGTCGACGAACTGCGCGTGATCCAGATGCGGCCCACGGGCTCGAGCACGCAGTACCGCTACGAGCTGCGGTTGCCGAGCAAGCGCATCCAGCGCGCCTTCGAATCGAAGGTGCTGGACACGGACCCGGCGGCGTACATCGCGTCGATCCACAGGGACATCGAGGACAGATGGACGCAGTTCCGCAGCGAACAGGCGGCATTCACGCGCGACCTCAGGGCCATCGGCGAGGAGATGTTCGAGGCCCTGTTCCCGCTGGAACTGCGCCTGCTGCTCTGGACGCATCGCGACACAATCGGCAGCGTGCAGGTGCTCTCGTCGGAGCCGTTCGTCCCGTGGGAACTCGTGTACGTGTCCGATCCGAACGATCGCAGGAGCACGGGGGCGTTCCTCGGTGAGCTCGGCGTCGTCAGGTGGCTGGTCAGCAACTATCCGCCCGAGACGCTCAGGCTGCGGAAGGGCAAGGCGCGCTACGTGGTACCGGCGTATCCGCAGCCGGACACGCTTCCTGCCGCGGAGGACGAGATCGCCATGGTCACCGATCGCTTCGGCGCGACATCCGTCTCCGCCGAAGCAGAGGCGATCTACCGTCTCGTGGCCACGCCGGGACAGTTCGATCTGCTGCACATCGCGTGTCACGGCGAGGCCAACTCCGCCGACATCGGCACGGCACGGCTCAGGATGCCCGGACGTCGGCGCAGCGACGGGTCGATGAGCGAAGAAGACGTGATGGCGCGAACGGTCGCGCGCAGCGCGGATCTCGTCGACGGCGACCATCAGCCGATCGTGGTGCTCAATGCGTGTCAGAGCGGCAGGGCCGGGTACACGCTCGACGGCATCGGCGGCTTCGCGCAGGCGTTCGTCGACCGCGGCGCGGGCGTGTTCATCGGATCGAGCTGGTCTGTCGGCGATGGCGCGGCGCTCTCCTTCATCGAGGAGTTCTACGCGCGGTTCCTGAGCGATGATGCGCCGGAGCCGCTGGCGCAGGCGGCCATCGCCGCACGACGCAAGGCGCGCGACGAGGGCGACGCGACATGGCTCGCGTACGTGGTGTACGGCCATCCGCGCGCGATGGTGAAGAGGGTGACGACATGAAGAGACGAGACGTGCTTCGCGCGCTCACGACAGCTCCGGTGGCTGGAGGCGCATGGCTTGCCGACACGACGGTCCTCGCACAAGCACCGGCGGTACCACCTGCTCCGCGTGGTCTCCCTCCGATTCATATCAAGGACGTCCAGGTCATCCTGACGGCCCCCAACGGCATCCGGCTTGTCGTGGTGAAAGTGATCACCGATCAACCCGGCCTGCACGGCTGGGGCTGTGCCACGTTCACGCAGCGCGCGCTCGTCGTGAAGACGGCGATCGACGAGTACCTGCGACCATTCCTCATCGGCCGGCGCGTGGACGAGATCGAGGACATCTGGCAGTCGTCGTACGTCAGCTCGTACTGGCGCAATGGTCCCGTGCTCTTCAACGCGATGAGCGGCATCGACATCGCGCTGTGGGACATCCTCGGCAAGCGCGCGGGCCTGCCGTTGTATCAGCTGCTCGGCGGCAAGGTGCGTCACGGGGCCGACTGCTACTACCACGCGAGCGGGCGCGATTTCGCTGAAGTGACAGAGAACGCGCGCAAGGGCATGGCGCAGGGCTTCCGCTACGTCCGTGTGCAGGGCGGCGTGCCTGGTCTCGCCACGTATGGTGCACGCAGCGACGTCGCCGTGCGCGGATCCGCCGACGAGCCGGTGGGCCCCACCAACCCACGAGCGATCTGGGAATCGGGCGGATACGTCCGCATGCTGCCGAAGCTCTTCGCGCACCTGCGCACCGAGCTCGGCGACGAGGTGCAATTGCTGCACGACGTCCACGAGCGCGTGCAGCTCATGGAAGCGATCAACCTGTGCCGGGCGCTCGAGCCCTTCAACCTGTTCTTCCTCGAGGATCCGTTCCCGCCCGAGGACAACGGATGGTTCCGTCAGCTGCGCCAGCAGACCAGCGTGCCGCTGGCGATGGGCGAGCTGTTCAACACGGTGCAGGAATACCTGCCGCTCATCTCGGAGCGATTGATCGACTTCATCCGCATCCACATCTCGCAGATCGGCGGTCTCACGCCGGCGCGCAAGGTGGCGGCGCTGTCGGAGTTCTTCGGCGTGCGCACGGCGTGGCACGGCCCCGGCGACGCGTCGCCCGTAGCGCACGCCGCACAGCTCGCGCTCGAGCTCGCGACGTACAACTTCGGCATCCACGAAGGCGGCGCGTTCCCCGCGGAGACGCGCGAGGTGTTCAAGGGCGCGCCCGAGCAGAAGGATGGCTACATGGTGGCCAACGACGCGCCAGGACATGGCGTCGAGGTCGACGAGGCGGTGGCCGCGAAGTTCCCGTTCAAACCCGGGCCGCCGAACTTCGACTATTCGTGGGGTACGACGCGCCGGCGTGACGGGACCGTGATTCGTCCCTGAGCGAAGGCATCGGCAGTGGCCATCGCCAGCGTGTGCGCGACCTGACGGATGCGCGGTTCGAGCTGCGTGACGGCGTCACGCTCGCGGCGACGTCGATCGCGCCGCGCGGCGTCCGTCGGCGGCGGGAGGTTGGCGCTGCCGAGTTGCGCGCCGACGTCGTGGGCCACATCACGCAGTTCCTCCGCCGACGCGAGATCGGAGATGTGCATCTCGCCGTAGCTGGGGTCCCACGCACGCACCCACCACCCGCGACCGTCGTCCAGGCGTCCCTCCACACCTGGCAGGACGACGAGGATCTGCTGCGGCAGGCGTCCGATCTGCCTGATGCCCTCCACCGCGCGCGCGGCTTCGGCATCTCGCGGCACGGTCACGCACGACTCGTCCGCGAACGTCCCTACCTCCTTCGCCTCCAGGATCACGTCGTCGTCGGCGTCGAGCGTGGGTCCTTCGATCCGGAACAGGAGCTTGGGTGTGAGCGCACTGCCGATACCCATGTGCAGCCAGCCCGTCGCCTTGCGTGTGAGGAACGCCCTCGTGACGTCGGGATGCGTGCGCAGCGCGGATTCCACGAGCCGTGGCCACTCGCGATCGAGCAGTTGCCAGTCGTCGGCCGACAGCGGCGCCATCAGCGTGTCTGCCCACGCGAGGAACGCCTGCGCGGGCCTGACCGACGTCGCGCGCACGCGCCGCACGACGGCGGGCGCGGCGGGGAGATACGCGGGCTCGTCGAGTCCGCGCCGGTATCCGTCGAAGAACGCGTCGATCGCGAGCGGAAGCGCCGCCGTCCATCCGCGTTGCGCGGCAGCGAGTTCGAGCGAGCCCACGAAACGCGTGAGGTCCACGAATGCCGGTCCGCTGGCCGATTCGTCGAAGTCGTCGAGTCCCCGCGCGTCGCGCGTGACCGCGTACTGCTCGACGTGCGCATCACCGTGCAGGCGCACGACGGGCACGTCGGCGGCCACGTCGGCGAACGCGCGACAGACCTCGCGTGTCCACGCCGCGTTGACGAATCTGAAGAACGCGAAGGGCGTCGCGCCGATCTGCGTCCGCAGCGCCGAGGGTTCCGGCCCCACACGCGTCCACTCCGCGACGAATCGATGCGCGATCGCCCGCTCCGCCGGCGCCGTGACTGGCCTGGGCGCGGCACAGGCGGCAAGCGTCGCCAGGACGGCAACGACGGCGAGACGGACGCGACGCACGTGCATTAGTGTAGGCGGCTACAGGGCACAGGACGGAGGACGAAGGATGTGGACGACGAGAGGCAGGACGAGGACGGAGGGCGGAAGGAATGTGGAGGCGATGCTTCTCGTCCTGTCCATCGTCGCAACGCCGGTGGCCGCGCAGGAGCGGGTGCGGGCGCGGGAGCTCGGTGTGGCGCCCGGTGTGTTCAGGACGGGGACGGTCAACGCGATCACCGACGTCGCCGGGGTGCGCGTGGGTCACGTGACCGTCGTCGAGGGAGACGATGTCAGGACGGGCGTGACGGCGATCCTGCCGCACGAGGCCAATCTCTTCCGCGACCGTGTACCGGCGGCGTTGCACGTGGGCAACGGGTACGGGAAGCTGCTCGGCGCCACGCAGCTCCGTGAGCTCGGCGAGCTCGAGACGCCGATCCTGCTCTCGTGCACGCTCTGTGTGTGGAAAACGGCCGACGCGATGGTCGAGTGGATGCTGGCGCGGCCCGGCATGGCCGGTGTCGGTTCCATCAATCCCGTGGTCGGCGAGACCAACGACGGCACGCTCAATGCGATCCGTCGGCGGCCGATCCGTGCGGAGCATGTGCAGCGCGCGCTCGAGACGGCGAGAGGTGGACCGGTAGCGGAAGGATCCGTCGGTGCGGGGACGGGTACCGTCGCGTTCGGGTGGAAGGGCGGCATCGGCACCTCGTCGCGCGTGCTGCCGGCGTCGATCGGCGGGTGGACGGTCGGCGTGCTGGTGCAGTCCAACTTCGGCGGCGTGCTGCAGGTGCTCGGCGCGCCCGTCGGCAAGGCGCTCGGCCAGTACGCCTTCAAGGATGCTGTCGACACGGATGGTGGCGATGGTTCGATCATGATCGTCGTCGCCACTGACGCGCCGCTGTCGGATCGCAACCTCGAGCGGCTCGCCGCCCGAGGCATCATGGGGCTCGCCCGAACCGGCTCGTCGGCCTCGAACGGCAGCGGCGACTACGTGCTCGCGTTCTCGACCTCGCCCGACGTGCGCCGGCGGCCGATTACGGAAGGAGACTCAGGGCGACCTGCGATCCAGCGCACAGTGGCCGACCTCACGAATGACGCGATGTCGGGCCTGTTCCAGGCGGTGGTGGAAGCCACGGAGGAAGCGATCTACAACTCGCTCTTCATGGCCACCGACGTCACAGGCAACGGCCGCACCATCCGCGCCATCCCGCTCGATGACGTACGACGGGTCCTCGAACGTCACGCCGTCGGACGATGACGGACGGGATGCTTGCGGCTCGCGGCTCACGGCTTACGGAACAGCACGGCTCACGGGCTCAGGGCACGAGCAGCGCATACGCGGCAAAATGGCTGCCGAAAGGGACTCTCACTCATGAAGCGCTGCCGGGGGATGGGACTCGTGCCGGCGATGCTCTGCATCGTCACTGCCGTGGCGTCTGCGCAGGATCCTGTCTCGCCTCAGCTCGGACCTCCGCCCATTGCATGGCCGGAACCCGCCCCCCTGGCGTCACCGGCGGAGACCGACGAGCCGCGCGTGGCGGGACCGCTGGTGCTGGACACCAGCGACCGCGCCGACGTGACCGCCTTCTACGACAACGTCCTGCTGTCCGCGCTCGCCGTCCAGCCCGGATGGACGGGCTCTGTCGCGGGCTGTAACCCTGGCGCGACCAGCCAGGCGTACACGAATGCCACGCTCTCCGCCGTCAACTTCTTCCGCGCGATGACGGGCCTGCCGGCCGACATCACGCTCAATCCGGTCAAGAACGCGGGCGCGCAGGCGGCGGCTCTGATGATGACCGCCAACAACAGCCTCAGTCACACGCCTCCTCCCACGTGGACCTGCTACACGACGACGGGGGCCGACGCGGCCGGTCGCTCGAATCTTGCGCTGGGTGCCGGCGGGGCGAGGGCCATACGCCTCTACATCCAGGACTCCGGCACCAACAACGGCCCCGTCGGCCATCGGCGCTGGATCCTCTATCCACGCATTGTCGAGATGGGCACGGGCTCGACCGCCAACTCCAACGCCCTGTGGGTCACGGGCAGCGCCGGGACGCGTCCGGCGTCTCCCGAGTTCGTCGCGTGGCCATCGCGCGGCTACGTTCCCTACGATCTCGTGTTCAGGCGCTGGTCGTTCTCGCCCAACACCGCGGCGACCGTGAACTTCACGTCCACCACCGTCACCATGACTCAGGACGGCGTCCCGCTTCCGTTGCAGATCCTTCCCGAAGTCAAGGGCTACGGCGATGCCACGCTCGTCTGGGAAGCGCAGCCGACGCTGGCGGCCGGGATGCCCGATCGGACGATCACCGTCCGCCTCGACAACGTCATCGTCGGCGGAGTGCCTCGCACGTACGAGTACACCGTCATCGCATTCGATCCCAGGGTCGTGCCAGACGTCCCATCGACCGACAGCGACGGTGACGGCCTGCCTGACGCATGGGAGATCTCGCTCGGGCTCGATCCGGCCTCGTCCGCCGGCCCGAATGGCGCGAATGGCGATCCCGACGGAGATGGGCGCACCAACCGGCAGGAGTACGAGGACGGCACGCATCCGCGGGGATTCTTCAAACGGTACCTGGCCGAAGGCGCAACGTCGACGTTCTTCGACACGCAGTTCGCGCTGCTCGCTCCCGGACCCACTGATGCGACAGCCGTCATGCGCTTCCTGCGGACTGGGCACGCGCCCATCGGCAAGACGGTCTCCGTGCCGTCGCGCCGCCGTGTGACGCTCACGCCCAGGAGCATCGCGGGGCTCGAGACCGCGGAGTTCTCGACGGTGATCGAGTCGGATCAGCCAATCGTTGTCGACAGGACGATGACCTGGGACGGCACCGGTTACGGATCGCACAGCGAGACCGCCGTCGCGGCACCGTCCACGAGGTGGTACTTCGCCGAAGGCGCCACCATCTCGGGATTCCAGCTGTTCTATCTGCTCCAGAACCCGTCCACGCACGACGTGCCTGTCAGGGTGCGCTACCTGCGCACGACAGGCGGGCGGCTGGAGAAGACGTACGTCCTGCCGGCGCAGTCACGAGAGAACATCTGGGTGAACCAGGAGCAGTTCGATGGGCTCGGCACCGCGCTTGCCAGCGCCGAATTCAGCGCGGTGGTGGAGACGCTCGACGGCACGCCGATCATCGCCGAGCGCGCGATGTATCTCTCCAGACCAGGCCGTCTCTTCAACGCGGGCCACGAGAGTGCGGGGGTCACGACACCTGCCACGACGTGGTTTCTCGCCGAAGGGGCGACAGGCGAGTATTTCGACCTGTTCGTGCTGATCGCCAATCCCACCGATACCGACGCGCAGGTGAAGCTGACGTATCTGCTCACCGACGGCAAGACCTTCACGCGAACGATGTGGGCCCCTGCCAACGCGCGGTCTGGTGTGTGGGTGGACCACGAGCAGTTCGACGGCGTCGCCGGTCTGCCGCTCGCCGATGTCGCGGTATCGACGACCGTCGAGTCGCTCAACGGCGTGCCATTGGTGGTGGAACGGGCGATGTGGTGGCCGGGCGATGGCTCGACGTGGCACGAGGCGCACAATGCCGCCGGAGCGACGACGACGGGGACGACGTGGGCGGTCGCGGAAGGCGAGGTCGGCGGATCGAGGCAGGCGGAGACGTACCTGCTCATCGCCAACACGGCGACCCGCGAGGGCCACGCGAAGGTCACGCTGTACTTCGAGGATGGCACGTCTGCCGAGCGGATCTACGAACTCGCGCCTTCGTCACGCACGAACGTGAACGCGGCGGTGGACTTCGGGGCCGTCGTGCAGGGCCGGCGCTTCGGCGCCATCGTCGAATCCATCGGTGCATCGCCGGCGCCGATCGTCGTCGAGCGCGCGATGTACTCGAATGCGGGCGGCGTGGGCTGGGACGCCGGCACGAGTGCGCTGGCCACACGACTCAGCGGCGGACAGTGACAGGATGCTTGCGGCTCTGGGCTTACGGCTTACGGCTTACGGCTCAGGGCTCGAGGAACAGTGCAGCGCACGGCCCGAGGACTCCGTAGCATTTGCGGCATCGCCGCATCGCGGCATTCGCACCGCATTCGTCATTCGTCATTCGTCATTGCCGTCAATTTTTCCAGCGCTACCGCGTTCATGCAGTAGCGAAGCCCGCTCGGCGGCGGACCGTCGGGGAAGACGTGGCCGAGGTGGGCGTCGCACACGCTGCATCGTGCTTCGACGCGAACCATGCCGTACGAGCGATCGACGATGTACGCGATCACATTGTCGGCGGCGGGTTGCGTGAACGACGGCCAGCCCGTGCCAGACTCGAACTTCGTCGACGCGTCGAAGAGCAGCGTGCCGCAGCACACGCAGCCGTACCGGCCCGGCTCGAACCTGCTGCACATCTCCGAACTGAACGCGCGCTCGGTGCCGTGCTCGCGCGTCACGTGGTACTGCTCCGGCGTCAACTGCACGCGCCACTCCGCGTCGCTGCGCTCCACGCGCTGCGGCGGAGGCGGTCCCCCCTCGCGCGCCCGCACCAGCACGTCGGGCCATGTCGTGATGTCCATGCCGTCATCATTTCACGGCATCCTCCATCCTGAGTACACTCACGCCCATGACGACAGCCGACGGCCACCAGGACGCCCATATGCTGCCGCCCACGCACGGCGAACTGCCACCGTGGGACGTAGCGGATCTGCCCGCCCCGCCGCCGTTCACCTTCGGCAACATGATGAAGGTCATCGGGCCTGGCGCCATCATGGCGGCAACGTCGATCGGTGGCGGCGAATGGCTCGTCGGTCCTGCGGCGGCCGTGAAGTACTCCTCGTCGATCTTCCTCATCGCCACTGTCGCGATCGCCCTCCAGGTCATCTTCAACCTCGAAGCCGTGCGGTACACGCTGTACACCGGCGAGCCCATCTACGGCGGCATCATGCGGCTCAAGCCGGGCCCTCGGTTCTGGGCCGGCTTCTACGCGTGCATCGGGTTCCTCCAGCTCGGATGGCCGGCGCTTGCGGGCAGCGCGGCGGCCACGCTGCTCGGGGCGTGGATCGGACGCATGCCCGGCGCGCCCGATCAGGCCATACAGGGCTGGATCGCCGTCGGCCTGATCCTCGCCGTGGTGCTCATCCTCTCGTTCGGCGGCACGATCGAGCGCATGCTCGAGTACTTCGCCTGGACGATGCTGGCCGTGGTGTTCGGGTTCCTGCTGATCGTCAACGTGCTGTTCGTGCCGCTGTCGCACTGGTGGCAGACGTTCACGGGGTTCTTCAGCCTGTCAGGCATGCCCGATCCCGTCGACTGGGCGTTGCTGGGCGCGCTCGCCGCCACGGCGGGGTCCGGCGGAATGGGTAACCTGACGGTGACCAATTGGATCCGCGACAAGGGGTTCGGGATGGGCTCGAAGGTGGGCGCGATCCCGAGCGCGGTCGGCGGACACGAGATCACGCTCTCGCACGTGGGCACGGTGTTCCCCGCGACGCCGGCGAACCTGACGCGCTGGCAGGAATGGCTGCGCTACGTGCACGCGGATCAGGTCTGGGTCTGGGGGCTGTTCTGCTTCCTCGGCATGTTCCTCAACGTGAACCTGTCGACGGCGGTGATTCCGCAGGGCACCGATCTCCAGGGCCTCGCCGCCGGCGCGTACCAGGCGGAGTACCTGAGCCACATCTGGCCGGGCTTCTGGTTCCTCACGCTCTTCAACGGCTTCTGGATCCTCTTCAAGACCCAGCTCGGGAACACCGACATCCTCGTGCGCACGATCACCGACGTCGTCTGGATGTCGAGCCCGAAGGCACGCGCGGCGTCGGGCATCAGGACGATCTACTACGGGATCCTCGTCCTGTTCTCGGTATGGGGCGCGATCGCCATCCACGTCGCGTCGCCGTTCCAGTTGTTCAAGATCCTCGCGAACATGGCCGGCATCGTCCTGCTCATCGCGGGCGTGCAGATCTTCCTGGTGAACCGCCGCTTCCTGCCGCCGGCCCTGCGCCCGCCCCTGTGGCGCGAGATTGGCCTGCTCCTGTGCTCGGCGTTCTACGCGTTCTTCGCGTACTTCGTGATCAGGGAGCTGATCTGGGGGTGACGGGGACGGCTTACGGCTCACGGCTCACGGCTCACGGCTCACGGCTCACGGCTCACGGCTTACGGCTTACGGCTTACGGCTTACGAGAAAGGAGAAAGGGCAAAGGAGAGGGAGGCGCATCTTCTCGGGACTCGTCTCGGCGTGGACGGCAATCAGCGTCATCCCGCCCTGGAGTAGCCGAGGGCGACGCTGACCGCGAGGAGGAGCACCAGCGAGCCAGCGGCGGGCATCGTGATGTGCCTCAGCCGCGCGCCGAACGTCAGGCGCGCCGCGTATCCCTTCATGTCGCTGTTGATTCGCTGCGCGATGTGTCACATGGCACGGCGGGGGCATCTGTATCGGCACCATGGCGAGGGACTATCGGAAGCTGGAGGTCTTTCACACGGCTGATGCACTCCTGCTCGACGTGCTTGCAGTTCTTGCTACCCTGCAGGGGCCGGCGCGTTTCGCTTTCTGCAATCAACTCAGCCGAGCGGCGCTGTCAGTGCCACTGAATCTGGTCGAGGGGTGTCAGCGCGCGAGCACCGTGGAGTATGGACGCTTCATCGAGATCGCCGCGGGATCGGCCGCCGAGACGCGCTATCTTCTGTCCGTCGTCTGTCGTTCTGGTCACGACTCGGCGCGAATGACGTCACTCGAGCGCGACTACGAACGACTGACTCAGCGCCTCCATGTCCTGCACGCCAGCATCACATCGCTGGCCAGCCACGAGCGAGCCTCGCGCCCATCTCGACCCCGACGTAAGCCTTGAGTCCCGCTTCCGACCTTGTCTCTCTTCCCCTTTGCCCCTTTGCCCTTTCCCGTACGCCATGAGCCGTGAGCCGTGAGCC
>CAYRAE010000056.1:11055-13015 GCA_964422175.1 uncultured Luteitalea sp.
AGCCGTAAGCCCTAAGCCTCCACCATCACTGTGCTGTCGGCCACTGGCGCTTGATCACGGCGACCACGACGGCGCTGGTGGCGAGGCAGATGGCGAGAAGCGCGATGGCGTAGCCCATGCGGCCGTAGAGGATGTTGCCGACGGCGAAGAGCGCCGACCAGATCATCACGCAGCCGGCGAGCCAGCCGAGGAGACCCAGCGGGATGTTGTCGCCGCGCGTGTCATCGTCGGGGAGGTCGCCCGCGATGGCGCGGATCGGCGCCCAGCCCGGGCCGACCGGTCTCACCTTGCGATAGAACTCGACGAGGACGTCGCGATCGGTGGCCGGTGCCAGGTACGCCGTGATCACCCAGCACACGGTCGTGATCGCAATCGTGATGAGCAGCGCGCGGTGCGTGCTGACCGGCGTGCCCGTCCGCGCAAGGGCGAGGAAGCCGAGCGACACGACAAACGAGCTCACCATCGCCGCGATCTCGCACCACGCGTTCACGCGCCACCAGAACCAGCGCGCGAGATACAGCAGGCCCGTGCCGGCGCCCACCTGCAGGATGATGTCGAACGCGTCCTTGGCCGTATCGAGCAGGTAGACCGTCGCGGCCGAGCAGAGGAACAGTCCGATCGTCGCAAGGCGCCCCATCAGGACGTAGTGCGCCTCGGTGGCGTCGCTCCTGATGAAGCGCCGATAGAAGTCGTGCACGAGATACGACGCGCCCCAGTTCAGGTGGGTGAGAATCGTCGACGAGTTGGCGGCGACGAGACCGCCGACCATGAGGCCCGCAAAGCCCACGGGCAGGAACTTCAGCATGGCGGGATACGCGATGTCGTGGCCGATGAGGCTCGGATCGACGGCCGGGAACGCCTCCCTGATGTCCGAGAGTTCCGGGTACACGATGATCGACGCGAGCGCCACGAGAATCCACGGCCACGGACGCAGCACGTAGTGCGCGACGTTGAAGAAGAGCACGCTCCCGAGTGCGTCGCGTTCCGACCTTGACGCGAGCATGCGCTGCGCGATGTAACTGCCGCCGCCTGGCTCCGCGCCGGGATACCACACCGCCCACCATTGCACCGCGATCGGCATCACGAACACCGCCACGGCCAGTTCCCAGTGATTGGCGAAGTCCGGCAGGACGGCGAGGTAATCGATGCCGTCGGGTCCGCGCGTGGCCGAGAGCTTCGTGACGAGGCCGTCGAGACCGCCAACGCCTGGTGCCTGCAGCGCGAAGTACGCCGCAGCGATGACGGCCGTCATCTTGATGAAGAACTGGATCATGTCGATGACCAGCACGCCCCACAGCCCCGAGTGCGCGGCGAACGCCACATTGAGCAGGCCCACGGCCGCCAGTGTCTGCCATCGCTCGAGGCCGAACAGGATCGCCATGATCTTGCAGGCGGCCAGGTTCACCGTCGCCATGATGATGCTGTTGAAGAACAGCCCGAGATACACGGCGCGAAATCCCCGCACCCAGCTCGCCGGGCGTCCCGAGTACCGCACCTCGTAGAACTCGAGGTCGGTCAGCACGCCCGAGCGACGCCACAACCGCGCGTAGAAGAACACCGTCGACACGCCCGTCAGCACGAACGCCCACCACACCCAGTTCCCCGCCACGCCGTTGCGGCGCACGATGTCTGTGACGAGGTTGGGCGTGTCGCTGCTGAACGTCGTGGCCACCATCGACAGGCCCGCCAGCCACCACGGCACCGATCGACCCGACGCGAAGAACTCCGACGTGCTCTGCCCGGCACGGCGTCCGAAGAACAGCGCCGGTGCGAAACAGACGATGAGCGTGCCGATCAGGATCAGCCAGTCGATGGCTGCAAGCTGCATGGTGCGCAGAGTCTAACAGGAGACGGCAACCGGCAATCGGCAACGGGCAACCGGTCACAGGGCCGAAGTCCGCACCACGAAATCGAGAGGAGTGCGGGACCGGTTGTCGATTACCGGTTGCCGGTTGCCGGG